>CAYQQF010000182.1:0-3722 GCA_964419485.1 uncultured Dethiobacter sp. | reverse complement strand
GTGTTTCCAGCAGCTGTTTTGCTGCTGATTCATTACAACTATATTGTACTAGGAGAGATACTTTTTGAAAGAGAAGATACGTTCTTTTCCCTTTTTCATCACGCTGGTGATGGGAGGCATCCTGGGTCTGCTGGTCTTATTTATAACCTATTTCAATTTTTTCGGCGATCTGGAGAGAAGTGCTTTGGACCTGCGTTTTTCCCTGCGCGGAGTCGAAGACCCCTGCAGCGATATCCTCATCGTCGGCATTACGGAAAGCTGCCTGGAAGAGCTGGGCAGATGGCCGTGGGAAAGGGAAATTCACGCCGAACTGCTGGATGTCCTTACCGAAGGCGGGGCCTCGGCGGTAGGATTCGATATTATTATTTCCGAACCATCCCGGGAAAGCTGGCGGGATGAAGCCCTGATAGAAGCAACCGCACGCTCGGCACCCGTTGTTTACCCTATTGATGCACCGCCTGCGGTCAGCCAGATTCCCGGTTTTCTGACCCCTGCTTCCCTGACCCTGCCCCTCCCCGAGCTTATGGAGGTAGCCAAAGCGGGATATGTCAACGTCACACCGGATACAGACGGTATAATGCGCCGGGCCATTCTCTGGATGGAGTACGAAGGATGGCCGCTGGCCTCCTTTGACGATGTCATCTGGGCTCTTTCCCAGGGGATCTCCACAGATAAGCTTTATGAACACCTGGACAGCATTTTTGAACCGGGACGCTCTACGCTTCCCCTGGGACAATTTGAATTTCCCCTGGACCCCGGGGGAAAAACGCTCATTAATTACAGCGGCGGACCGGGCAATTTCCCGATTCTTCCTTACCACCTGGTAGTGGAAGGAGCCTATCCCCCCTCCACCTTTGAAAACAAAATTATTATGGTGGGCTTTTTTGCACCGGGGATGGGTGATTACTACTTCACGCCTTTTGCCAGCGACAATCCCATGTACGGCGTTGAGGTCCACGCCAATATCCTGCACACCCTGCTGGAGGCGGGACCCATCTGCCCCGTTTCGCTGGGAATCAATCTGCTGACGGTCTTTCTTTTGGCACTGCTCTCTATGTTCATTTACCAGGCCCTGCGGCCGATTTGGGGCTTTGCCAGCCTGATCGTTATAGCCGCAGCCTTTTTTCTGATTACGACCAATCTTTTTAACGACCGCTCCATCTATGTAGAAACTGTTTATCCTTTAATGGCCCTTTCAGGAAGTTACATCACCGCACTGGTTTACAACTTTGTGGTCGAGCAGCGCAACAGACAGCGCGTTACGCGTATCTTCGGCCGCTATGTGGCACCGCAGGTCGTCGACCAGATCCTCACAGTCGGCGAGGAAAACCTGAAACTGGGCGGAACCAAGCGCCGCATTACCATTTTATTCATCGATATACGAGGCTTTACGCCCCTTTCGGAAAAACTTTCCCCGGAAGGTGTGGTAGCCGTTCTGAACGAGTACTTTGATATCGTTACCCGCTGCATCTTTGAAAACAAAGGAACTATCGACAAATTTATCGGGGACGCGGCCATGGTCCTCTTTAACGCTCCCCTCGACCTGGAGGACCATCCTCTCTGGGCGGTGAAAGCAGCCCAGGCCATTACCAGGGAAGGAGCCGCCCTGCAGAAAAAAGTTTTTGAGATGGTGGGCGTTACCCTGCACTTCGGCATCGGGATCAATACCGGCGATGCCGTCGTGGGAAATATCGGAGCGGAAAACCGCATGGACTATACGGCCATCGGAGACGCGGTCAACCTTGCCGCCCGGCTGGAATCCAACGCCAAACCCGGCCAGGTCCTGGTCAGTGAGCCGGTTTACGAAGAGGTTGCCGGGCGTATCCCCCTGGAACCCATGGGAGAAATCTCTGTCAAGGGGAAAAGCAAACCCGTAAAAATATTCCAGCTGGTCAGGGATGAGGCCTCTTCTGCGCCTGCTTCGGGAGAAGCTGCGGCGGCAACAGAAACTAAGATAGAACAATGAAAGAAACAGAGAACCGCAAACCCATTATTTATTATGGCTGGGTCGTTGTCTTTGCCGGTCTGCTGGCCAACATCGGCTCCCACGGCTTTGGCCGCATGGCCTACAGCATCATTCTCCCGGAAATGGCCGAGGGGCTGGGGCTGAGCTGGACCATGGCTGGCTTGCTGGGAACGGCAAACTTTACCGGCTACATGCTCTTTGCCTTGGTGGGTGGCTATTTGGCCTCACGCTATGGCAGCCGCAGGATAATCACTCTATCTCTGCTGCTGAACGGGATTAGCCTGCTGCTGACGGGGATGGCCTCCACTTTCCACTTTGCATTGCTGATGCGTTTCCTTACCGGTGTTAGCAACGGAGGGGTCTATGTTCCGGCCATGGCCCTGGGATCGCTCTGGTTTACCAGCCGGCGCCGCGGCCTGGCGACCGGGATCGTGGGAGGGGGTCCCGGAATGGGAATCTTTCTTTCCGGAATTATCGTCCCGCCCATCCTCCGCAGCGGAAGCTGGAACGGGGCATGGTATATCCTGGGGGGGCTGGCACTGCTCATCGGCGCTCTTTGTTTTCTCCTCCTGCGGGATCATCCGCAGGAAATCTCCCCGGCTAACCCCGACGACCATAATGCCGGCCTTCAGGGATGGCGCTCCGTCTATCAACACCGGGAGGTCTGGCACCTGGGCTGCGTATATTCCACGTACGGGCTTTCCTACGTCATCTATATAACTTTTTTCCACGCCTTTCTGACCACGGAAGCAGGATTGCCCGAAATCCAGGCCGGCGCCATGTGGGCACTGGCCGGCAGCATTAGTATTTTTTCCGCCATAATGTGGGGAAGCGTATCCGATTTGCTGGGGAGAAAACACGGCCTGAGCCTGGTCTATCTCGTTAACGCTATCGCCTACTCTCTTTTCTTCTTTTCCAGTTCCCTGCATGGCTACTATCTTTCCGTAATCCTCTGCGGGCTGGGTATGGGGAGTATCCCTACCATTGTTGCCGCATCGGCGGGAGACCAGGTCGGTCCGAAACTCGCCTCCACAGCCCTGGGATTTGTAACCCTCTTTTTCGGCATCGGCCAGATCCTGGGACCTGTGCTGGGAGGCTACCTGGCAGATTCCACGGGAAGCTTTCGCACAGCCTTTGCCGCGGCCGGTTGTATTTCTCTGCTCGGCTCCGCCGGGTCCCTGCTGTTGAAAAAACCCGCTGCCGGTGAAACAACGCAGCACCCCGAAGAGAAAAGCGGCTTAAGCTAAACTTATTGAACTGCCGTAAGCGGTCCGGCCTGTTCGAAACCGTCAAGACGAGCCTGTATGCTTCGCAGATCCCCCCCTAGCCTCTCGACAAGATGCGCCGGGATAACAATTTCTTCCGCAAAAGTCTCTCCTGCCAGGACCCTGTCAAGAGGCAGGATACGGTGCTTCCCGCTTCGGTCCACCCAGGTTGGGCGATAAGTAACTTTTCTTAGATACGTTTCTCCGGTCCTATCATTTTTTTCCAGACAGAGATAAAGTATCTTGCCGATTTCCACTTCATCTGTGGCGATGCCCTCTGAACGGTGCTGGTTGGAAAGAAAATTGCCCATCGAATAAGCAACAAAAACCCTTTTCTTCTCTCCACCGTTTTCCTGGACATGAAGGTACTCCATAGGCTGAATGACATGCGGATGACTTCCCAGAATAATATCCGCTCCTGCTTCCGCGGCAGCCCTTGCCAGCTTTTGCTGCTTTTCCGCAGGCTCAAAACGATATTCCTCTCCCCAGTG
>CAYQQF010000181.1:0-3736 GCA_964419485.1 uncultured Dethiobacter sp. | reverse complement strand
ATGCTATAATTTTTGGTTAAATAATCCCGAGAAATTTTCTTTCCATACTAAGGCTCCAGATAATGAAGACGGCCCGGAACGTTGTATCTGTGACTACATTGCCGGAATGACAGACCATTATATTATTTCGCTCTACCAGGAAATTTTTCTTCCAAAACCGTGGATGGATGATTAAGGGGAAAAGTTGATTTCAGCCATGCCTGACGATAAATTAACTTTAAAGAATAATAATTGGTAATTAGTATATAATACATTGAAGGAGTGTTTAGGACACATCCGGATCTTGGAATGAGCGAGTTGCGTTTGTTTTTTAAGAAAATTTTGGGTAAAAGCAGGAATATTTTTGCTTGCAGCGAATATACTAAATAAGTTAGATGGAAAAAGGAAAAAGGAGGCCTGGGAGCGAGGAGATGTTAAAGATATTTCAAAAATTAGTTCACAGGAGTAAAGCAGATGAACTAATGGATTTGGCCTCGTCTCTTCGGGATGAGGTTTTTTTAACACCCTAGATAAACCGGGGGAGAATAATGGGATTTATTCCGGCCAATGTTATTGAAGAGATTCGCAGCCGTCTTGATATTGTGGAAATTGTCTCCGTGTATGTGGAGTTGAAAAAGACGGGGAAAAACTATACCGGTCTCTGTCCTTTTCATGCTGAAAAAACGCCGTCTTTTACCGTTTCTCCCGATAAGCAGATTTTCCATTGCTTTGGTTGTCAGAGCGGCGGAAATCTTTTTACCTTTATTATGCAGATAGAGGAGCTAAGTTTTCCCGAAGCAGTGCGTTTTCTGGGGAAAAAAGCCGGGATAGAAATTGAAGATAAAAACTTTTCCCCTGCGGAGAAAAAGGCGCTTTTACTGAGAGAAAGAATGCAGGATCTCCTGCATACGGCAAAGAAATATTTTGAGGAAATGTTATGGGAGGATACCCGGGGTAAAAAAGCCCGTGCTTATCTGTCCGACCGTGGAGTGACAGAGGAAACGATTAAACAATTCGGACTGGGTTACGCAGCGGACACGTGGGAGGGCCTTACAGGAAAAATAAAGGTTCTTAAATTGGATTTGGAACTTGCTTTTAAAGCGGGGTTACTGGGGAAAAAAGCTTCCAGGTATTACGATTATTTCAGAGGTCGAATAATATTTCCTATTTGGGATCAACATGGTCAACCGGTTGGTTTCGGAGGCCGGACTATCGACGGGCAGGAGCCGAAATACTTAAATTCACCTGAAACAATTCTTTTCAACAAAAGTAAAACCCTTTACGGTTTACATTTGGCTCTTCCGCATATAAGAAGAGAAAAAGAAGCAATACTCGTAGAGGGATATATGGATGTTATTCTTCTCCATCAAAATGGTATTAAAACAGCAGTTGCTCCACTGGGCACTTCTCTGACGGAAAAACAGGTTTCTCTTTTAAGAGGCCGTCTGGATAAAATTACTCTGGTTTTTGACGGAGATGCCGGGGGAGAAAAAGCTGCTTTAAGGGGATTAAAACTTCTGAAAGATGAAGGTTGCCGGGCAAATGTTGCCGAACTGCCGTCGGGGATGGATCCGGCAGACTTTGTTCTGCAAAATGGTGAGAAAAGTTTTCGCCGGGATGTTTTGGATAAGGCCAGGTCGCTGGTTGGATACCAGTTATTTAGTATTAAGAAAAAGAGAGACCTGAAAAAGGAAGAAGATCGCCTGCATTATTGGAAAGAAGCGCGTAAAATCCTGGCTGATTTGACTGAACCCCTGGAAAGAGATGAGTATTTAAAAAAAATTGCTGGAGAAATAGGTACATCTCTAGAGGTATTGAGAGGAGATTTGGAGAAGTCTTCTTTAGGAAGCAGGCGTTCGCTGAAAAACAGTCAAACGGTTTTTTCTAAAGATAAAGATACAGGGATTAAACTGAAAGAGCTTGCCGAAAAGGAACTTCTTTCTTCTGTCTTGCAAGATCCTGCTCTCAACGTGGAAATGTGGAAACATATAGAACCGGGACTTTTCACGCCTGGTCCACTGCAGGAGATTGCCCGTGTCCTGTATAGTCTTTTTCAAGAGCAACAGGAAACCAGCGTTTCGGCTCTGTTAGGTTATTTTTCCAGCCAGGAGATGCATAAATTGATTACGGAGATGGCTACCCCCATGAGGCGGGGTGAAGAGGCCAGGACACACAAAAGAATGAACGATTGCCTGAAAAGGCTCAGAGTTTTACACTGGGCTGAAGAAAGGGAAAAATTACTTAAATCTATTCGTGAACAGGTTGGAATTGAAGAGGTCAGCGCCAGCCTGCAAAGAATACAGGATTTAAAAGCCAGGGAAGAAGAGCTTTACCGCTCCGTGGAAGGAGAGAAAGTTGATGGCTAAAGAAGTGGAGAAAAAACTGTCTGTTCAAGAGATCCAGCACTCCCTGCTTCATAAAGGGAAAAAGAAAGGAAACTTAACTTACAAGGAAATTATTGATGCCTTGCAGGATTTTAATTTGAATACCGAGGCCATCGACGAATTTTATGAAGAACTCTCTCGCCAGGGAATTGAAGTTGTTGATGAAATTGTGGGTATTGAGTCCCTGGAAGGTGATTCATTAAAACCCGCCCACGGGGAAGAAATTGAAACCTTTATTCCCGAGGGTATCAGTATCAACGATCCTGTACGTATGTACCTGAAGGAAATCGGGAAAATTCCACTTTTAACTCCTGAAGAGGAAATCGACCTGGCCAAAGGCATGGAGGCCGGCGATGAGGAGGCAAAAAGGCGTCTTGCAGAGGCGAACCTTCGCCTGGTTGTCAGTATTGCCAAAAAATATGTAGGAAGAGGAATGCTCTTTCTGGATCTGATCCAGGAGGGGAACCTGGGTTTAATTAAAGCTGTAGAAAAGTTTGATTACCGTAAGGGGTATAAATTCAGCACTTATGCTACATGGTGGATCAGGCAGGCAATTACCAGGGCTATCGCCGACCAGGCGAGAACCATCAGGATTCCGGTGCATATGGTGGAAACCATTAATAAACTGATCCGGGTTTCCCGGCAGCTTGTCCAGGAACTGGGCCGGGAGCCGATTCCGGAAGAGATTGCCATAGAGATGGATATCAGTGTGGAAAGGGTCAGGGAGATCTTAAAAATTGCTCAGGAACCTGTTTCCCTGGAAACTCCCATTGGTGAAGAAGATGACAGCCATCTGGGAGATTTCATCGAAGACCAGGAAGTCCTCGCTCCGGCAGATGCAGCAGCATTTGAGCTTCTCAGAGAGCAGCTGGAAGATGTCCTTGATACGCTTACTCCACGGGAGCAGAAAGTTCTGCGCCTGAGGTTCGGTCTCGACGATGGACGCACCAGGACTCTGGAGGAAGTCGGTCAGGTTTTTGGGGTGACCAGAGAGCGTATCCGTCAGATCGAGGCAAAAGCTCTGCGCAAGCTGAGGCATCCCATGCGCAGTAAACGTTTAAAAGATTATTTGGACTAAATAACTTAAAATAATGTTTCTAGCACTTGACTGTATTGGTGTGATCATTTATAATTGTTCTTGTGCGTTAGGGCAATCCTCAGTAGCTCAACGGTAGAGCAACCGGCTGTTAACCGGTAGGTTGCAGGTTCGAATCCTGCCTGGGGAGCCATTTTTCTGGGCCCATAGCTCAATTGGCAGAGCTCCCGGCTCATAACCGGTCGGTTCTAGGTTCGAGTCCTAGTGGGCCCACCAATTAAGCTGGCCCCTTCGTCTAATCGGTTAGGACACCAGCCTTTCAAGCTGGCAGCAGGGG
>CAYQQF010000180.1:0-3754 GCA_964419485.1 uncultured Dethiobacter sp. | reverse complement strand
AAATCCCAACAATTTTTAAATAGCCGCTTCCCAGGGCAATCATTTCCAGGTCTTTTTCAGGCATGAAAAAAACTATACTGCTGATAAGGTTTTTGGAAAAAATGACTGCTAAAATACTGAGAAAAAACGTCGTCATCAGTACTGCAGCCAGGGATTGCCCCGCAATTTTTTTGGCAGTTTCCAGTTCGCCTTTCCCCACTGCCTGGGCTATCAGGGCGGTGGTGCCGATACTCAATGCCTGTACAACCGCCACGGAGAAAAAAAAGATCTGGTTTCCCAAACCCACAGCAGCTATAGCTACTGCACCCAGGCTGCCCACCATGATCATGTCAACTATCTGGACAACCATATTTAGAAAAGTACGCAAAACAGCCGGCCAGGCAATATTTATTACTGTACGGCGTAAATTTTCTGAATGTACAATATTCATAAAAAAATAATTCGACATCCTTTGCTTTAACCCTCTATTTAACCCTCTAACTGAATTGTCACAAGAAAAGGAGTTGCCCCTGTTTAACCTTTGGGCAGCTCCGAACTTTGTAAATGCTCTGATTACCAGTCTGCAATATTTAACCGTTAAGCGAAGCCGATTATCTGCAGTTGCCTTTTTCACTTCACAGTGTTCTTCAACATTCCAACAAAATCATTCATAACGGTCAGTAATTCCGAACTCTTTTCCTTTATTTCTTCATTAATTTTTTCACCGCTAGCCTTTACAAGACTTTGTAAACTTCCCATTCATTTTTCAGTAGAAGTCACCATTTTTCTTAAATTCATCAAAATATCACCTCCAGAAAAAGTTTGCCCGGAAGCGACAAAAATATAACGATGAAAATTTTCCGATTATGGGATTATCTTTATCTTACTTTACTTTTCCGGAATCAGTTTTAAAAAAACGCCCTCAAAAATTCGTAGGTCATTTTGCCCAAAGAGAACAAAGCGAATAAGCTTGAGATGTCCCAATTCCGGTATTGTTTCAAGAACTGTTTTAACGGCAACCTCTGCTGCATCAGCCGCAGGGTAGCCGAATATTCCGGTGGAAATTGCCGGGAAGGCAATGGAATCAATCTTCTTTTGTTCAGCCAGTTTCAAGGCATTGCGGTAACAGGCTGCAAGTAATTCAGACTCCGGCTTATCAATACCGTAAACAGGCCCCAGGCAGTGAATAACAAAGCTGTTGGGGAGATTATGTCCTCCGGTAATGACAGCTTCACCGGTTTTAATGGGAGCCAGGGGTCGGCATTCATTTTCCAGGCCGGGACCGGCAGCACGGTGAATGGCTCCAGCAACACCGCCACCTGTTCGAAGCCAGGCATTCGCCGCATTGACAATTGCGGCAATATCATGCTGAGCCGTAATGTTTCCCTGGAGACATTCCAAAGTAATACTTTTAACAATTCTTTCCATAATTTTCCTCCTGTCCCAGCAGAATATATTCTGCTTTAAATTTTCAGTGAATAATTGCTTAACATGGTAATTTGTTGCAGGGTATTGAAAAAAAACGTCGAAATGTATCAGGACAAAAAACTTGTCTAGTACTGAAAGGAGCGGCCTGGGATGGTTAAAAAAAATATAAAAACGAATACGTTTTTTTTCATAGCACTGGGGATATGTATTTGTTTTCTTCTCTTTTCCGCAGGTTGCGATCTTTTCGAAGTAACTTTCAGCGACCCCCATCTGGAACAAATTATTCGCCGGGAAGTTAATATTCCCGAAAAGAAACTTACCAGAGGAGATCTATCTTCATTAATTTCCCTGGATTTAAGTGAAAAAAAGATTTCTAACCTTTCCGGTTTAGACGAGGCAAAGTCGCTGGAAAGTCTTTCTCTTAGCGGGAATAACCTTACTGATATCGCTCCCCTGTCAAAATTAAAAAATCTTTGGGAACTCGATCTCAGTGATAATAACATCATTGATATTTCACCGTTGTCCAAATTAAAAAAACTCGAGTACCTTAATCTTTCCGGTAATGAAATCAGCGATATTTCCCCTCTAAAAAAACGAAAAAAGCTTTTGGTTTTGGATCTTCAGGGAAATCTGCTCAGGGATATCTCGCCTCTTGGCAGACTCACCAATTTACTGGACCTCAATTTAAGCGATAACAGAATTTACGACATCACCATAATAGCAAATTTGACAGAGCTAAAGGAGCTTAATCTAAGTAATAATGATATCAGGGACATCTCTTCACTGGAAAATTTGACAGGATTATGGAAGCTCGATCTGCGTAAAAACTATATTACTGATATCTCTGCCCTGGAAAATCTAATAAACTTGAATAAACTTAATCTTTCACATAATAGAATTGTTGATATTTTTCCCCTTGCCAGGGTGTTTAATCTAAGGGAACTGGAACTGGCAGGCAATACTGTTCGAGATATCTCTTTCCTGACAGCAACGAATTCTTTAGAATATCTGACTCTTAGCTTCGATGAATTCGTTGACCTTTCGCCTATGGAAAAAATCGAGCATTTGAAAATTTATGATGAACGGGGCACTTTAATTTCTCCAACAAATGAACAGTAACTCAATTTTAGCAGCTTATAAACAAGATTTAAATTCGTATTTTCTCTGAAAAGGTATTACTCATTACGCCGCGGCGGTTGGTTTCTAAAATTAACTCGCTGAAAATCTTGCTTAATTTCTTCCAGCAAAGTTTCTATTTTTACTCCGCATCCAGGACATTTTTCCATTTGACGTCCGACAATCTCACCGCATTTGCATTTAAAAACATACTTTGGTATAAAACTTGTATCTCTCTGTTCTTTTTTTAAAGCAGGCTTTTCGGGTTTAAAAGCCTGCTTTTCGATCCCGTCTTTTTTTTCAGTTACTGGCGGGAGATGCTTAATCTCGCGGTTATTACCAAATACAAGCCGGACTTCTTCCGGTTCCTCTTCCACCAGATAAGTATAGAGTGTCGTTGTAGAGATGTCTGCATGTCCCAGCGCTTTTTGAACAAGGCGAATATTTCTCGTTTCACGGTAAAGATCCGCGGCAAAGGTATGGCGAAGCGAATGGGGATAAATATTTTTTTTAATCCCTGCTTTCTTGGAAAGCCTTTTTACCATATCCCGAATATATCGTCCATCAAGCTGTCCCCCTTTTAAAGTGCTAAAAAGGTATTCGCCTTCGGGACAAATATTACTCCATTTTCTTAGCAGATCGAGTGTTTCTCCCCCCACCCAGACAGTACGGCATCTTTCTCTATCCTCTTTCCTGATGAGTATCTTCCCTTCGTTAAAATCGATATCCGCCGGCAACAAATTCAAAAGTTCCGAAAGGGTAATTCCTGTATCAAGCATCAGTCGAAGGATACACAGGTTTCGCAGTCCGGTAGGGGCCCCGGGATTAGGCTGGCACAAAAGAGATTCTCGCTCCTCACCGGTTAAGATATCCGGCAGTTTCCTTGTTTTTTTATCTTCAAGGCTCATCTGTCATTCCCTTTCTTCAGCGCTATAATTAGTCAATACCCTTTTTTAACTTTTTCTCTCTTTTTTGGTTAATTCCTGCTTCTATTGTAAATTAAATACTTAATAATGACGAAATGGGTATATTGATTAATATTGACTATTACTTTCGCTTTGGAAATGAGCTCTTTAAGCTGAAGAAATTAACTAATTCTATCTGCAAGTCTTGCAGCATTGCCTGCATATCCTGTGAACACAGAATTTTTAACTCTTCCTCCCTCTGAGAGTAATAGGAACTATTTTGCGGGTTTCCATCGTTAAACCCGGGGTGGGTCATTAGTTCCACA
>CAYQQF010000179.1:0-3757 GCA_964419485.1 uncultured Dethiobacter sp. | reverse complement strand
CCCAGCATACCCACAAGGGAACCGAAGCTGGTGCGCAGGGCCCTATCAAAAGGAATCCCGTTTAAAAGCTCTCCCGTCAGGGCACCCAGGAATGGACCGACAATAAAACCGACGGGGCCAAATATAATGGCGCCCAGGAGGATGCCCAGGGCTGCTCCCCATGTGGCCGCTTTGGAACCGCCGGAGCGTTTTGCTCCCGCGGCGGTGGAGATATAGTCCACCCCTATTACCAGTAAGGAGGCAATTCCCTGCAAGAGATAGAATCCCAGAGTCAGCCCCGGCGGAAATCCGGTTAAAATTCCATAAAGCAGCATACCGGCCCAAATTACGGTTACGCCAGGGATAAGCGGGAGCACAGTCCCGATAATGCCGATAATAAATAAAATAATAGTGATAATTAATGTAAAATAAGGCATCTCTACTATCTTCTCCTTTTAGTCATAAAACCGTACTTCCCTTTCTCCGGTTTTTGTCCGGTCCAGGTTGTCTTCCAGAGATAAGGGAGCGGTAATACAGTTTGTCTCGCCGTCGCTGATATAACGGCGAGACGGGTTTTCCTCAAAGTATTCCAGCCAGTCGTACATTCCAACTCCATCTGTCTTTATCTCGCTGGCCTTGATGCGGGGAAGTTTAAACTGGTTAAATTTTTTATGGTAAGGTGAGGGTGCGGGATTTGCTCCCACCAAAAGGACCGCTTCATGTTGGTAGGATGTTCCCTGGTGGGAACCTTCCCTAGCCAGTAAGGGCTCCTTTGGGTAGGCCCCGTAGGGCAGGGAAAGCGATGTTATTTTGTAACCGGGTAGATATTTATGCGTCTCGCGAAGATGAAGTGCCAGTTCCCGGCGGATTTCCTCCGGGCTTATGCGGGACAGATTGGCATGGGTGTTCGTGTGATTGCCGATTTCAAAGCCCTGTTCCACCAGATAATTAAGCTTTGTCTGCAGATATTGGGGCTGTCTGAAAGGATTGGGCCAGTAGATATAAAACGTTGCTGCAAGGCCGAAATCCGGGTTTTCACGGTAAAAATTCTCCATAATAGCCACAGCACAGTCCCGGTCCAGTTGAAGATCCCCATTAATTTCCAGATAATTAAAGTTACCCCTGTTGCCGTCATCGAAGGTCAATACCACAGGGGATGTCCCGGCGGGGATGTCAATACGGTTGTTGACCACATCCTGCAGCGATACAGCCCGGTAGCCCAGAGCATAAAGAGTCTGCAGATCCCGGCGGAAGTTTTCAGGGGTGCGCCTCCATTCACCCTCCGGAGAGCCAATCTCATGGTACATGAGGATGAGGATATCTCCCAGTTCATTTGGTTTCAATAAGAGAAGCTCAGCAAGAAGGTCTTCATCTGTCTCTTGAAAAGTCATTTCCTCATTTTCACCGCATGGAGAGGTCTCATCGCCTATTTTCTGTTCTGCTGCCGGATCTCCAACATTTTTCTCCGCTGCTTGCAAGACCGGATCATCCGGGGAATTTACAGAATGGCAGGATGGTGCGGTTAAAAGAAGCAGCAGGCTCAAAAGATAAAAAAACGCCAGCGGGAAACAGGTATCTTTCCGGTCCTGTTCTTTTCTGGATTTTGGCTGCATCATCTGTATCTCCTTTTCTCTTAATTTTACCATATTGTCCGCGAAATGGGAAGAATTCAGCAGCCGCAGGCAAAGTAGAGGGAAAGAGAGGGCGTATGCACTTTGTTTTCTGCTTATTTATGGTAAAATATAATCTGAAGTTTTTTATGGGGGTGAACCTGAAAAATGAAAATTGTTTCTGGCGAAAAAATGGGGGAAATTGACAAACAGACTATGGAACTATACGGAATTCCCGGTCTGGTGTTAATGGAAAATGCCGGTCTGCAGGTGGTCTCCCTGGTTTGCAAGCTGCGTCCCCGAAGGGACGAAGGGAAAATTGTCGTTTTTTGTGGACGCGGTAACAACGGAGGAGACGGTTTTGTCATCTCCAGACATCTGCAGAGACGAGGATATTGTGTGGAAACATGGGCTCTGGGTCCTCTTTCTTCCTACAAAGGGGATGCCTATGTTAATTATGATATATTTCTCAAGGGAGGAGGCCACGTTTTCCAGGCGGCTGAAAACGATCCAGGAAGAATTGCCGAAGACTTGCAGGAGGCGGATCTGATTATAGATGCTCTTTTGGGTACCGGGATTCGGAACCCGGTTAGGGAACCCTTTGCAGAGGTTATCAGAGCGATCAACAAGAGCAGGGCTGAGGTTGTCTCGGTGGATATCCCTTCAGGTATCTCTGCCGGAACGGGAGAAGTTCTTGGAGAAAGTGTGAGGGCAGATTATACGGTCACCTTTGCGCTGCCTAAAAGAGGTCTGTTGCTTTTTCCGGGAGCAGAGTACGCAGGTAGAGTCCTGGTCGCGGATATTGGAATTCCCCAGGCATTGACCACTTCTGCCGAAATCAGGGAGAACCTGGTTACCGGCGAGGATGTTAAATTCCGTCTTCCCCTCAGAGTGACGAATAGCCATAAGGGGACGTACGGATGGGCTTTTATCCTGTCGGGTTCTGCCGGGATGACCGGGGCGGCGGCTCTGGCTGGTGAGGCGGCTCTGCGCGGCGGTGCCGGTCTGGTTTATGTGGGGACTGCCGCGGAATTAAGAGCGGTTTTGGAAGCCAAGCTTCAGGAAGTAATTGTCATGGGTTTTCCGGGAGACGGAAAGGGAAACCTGGCGCCCTCGGGGGCAGATGAAATTCTGGACTTTGCCGGGAAGTGCCGTGTTTTGGCTTTTGGTCCCGGATTGGATCCAGGTCCTGGAACCCTGGCGCTGTTAAAAGACCTGCTTAACAAGATAACGCTGCCCATGGTGGTAGATGCAGGCGGGCTGGGAGCCCTGGCTTTGGACCCCGGTGTTTTTACACAAAAAAAGGCACCTTTGATCGTAACTCCTCACCCGGGAGAAATGGCCCGCCTGACCGGGGCAGAGGTCTCCGGCATTCAGGGGAAGAGGTGGAAAATTGCCGCGGAGAAGGCGCAGGAATGGGACAGTATTGTTGTGCTGAAAGGAGCCCATACCGTTACGGCTCTTCCGGATGGGGAAGTTTTTATCAATCCAACGGGAAACCCTGTTCTTTCTACCGCGGGGTCCGGAGACATTCTTACGGGAATTGTGGCGGCACTGGTGGCCCAGGGTCTTTCACCGCAGTGGGGGGCTGTCCTGGGAGCTTATCTTCACGGTCTGGCCGGAGACTTGCTGGCAGAGCGGGATGGCGAGAGAGGCCACAAGGCAGGGGATCTCCTCTCCTTTATTCCCCTGGCGCTGAACCGGACAGCTGCACTGCCTCTTCCTGAACCTGGAAGCCTCTATCCCGTCAGGGATTATCAACTGTAAATAATGAAAGTCCCGGCCCCGGACTGCCGTCCAGGAATAAATTTACAAAGAGCAGCGGTAATAAAAAGGCGGAAAGGAATATACATTAAATGTGAATAGTTTTTTTTACTTTTGGAGATGGTAAAGATGGTATTAAAACCGGGCAGGGTGGTAATAATACTGCTGATCCTGCTATTATGTGCAGGATTTCTTTATTTACATCACCCCCGGGGCTTAAATGCTGAAGATATTCTCCAAAAAGCGCTGAAACAGGGAAAAAAGATTACCAGTTACCATCTGGTCCTGGAGATGGAGTCCAACCGGAAAGGCGAGGTCCGGGAACATTTCGTGCAGGTCTGGTACAGATCGCCGCATTTTTTCAGGGTCGAATTTTTTCCCGGTTACCCTGAAAAAGATGATCA
>CAYQQF010000178.1:0-3760 GCA_964419485.1 uncultured Dethiobacter sp. | reverse complement strand
TGACCACAGGGATAACTACCACGGGATACTCGCTCCCCTGGCTTTTGTGAATGGAAACAGCATAAGCAAGAACCAGTTCATCCAGCTCCGTCAGGTCGTAGGAAACATCCCGGACTCCCTTAAAATCCGGGAAGGAAACATTGATCTCCCCCTCCTGCGCATCAATCCAAGTAATACGGCCGATATCACCGTTAAAGACCTCTTTACGGTAATTGTTGCGAATCTGCATAACCTTGTCACCCAGGCGAAAAACCATACCTCCATAATTCAGATCCTGTTTATGTCTGGAAGGGGGATTGAGCTCATGCTGCAGAAGCTGGTTAAGTCTCTCAACCCCCACCGGAGTCTTACGCATGGGCGTAAGGACCTGTATCTCCTCCACAGGATCGAAAGAGCCATAACCGGGAAGCCTTTTTAAGCAGAGCTCCACGATAAGCCGTGCCACCTTTTCGGTATCATCCTCGGAAATAAAGAAAAAATCCTTATTTTTACGGTTATAAACAGGAAACCGGCCCTGGTTGATACGGTGGGCATTGACAATGATCATGCTTTCAGAAGCCTGCCGGAAAATAGTTTCAAGCCGCACGCAGGGGATCACCCCGGAGGCAATGATATCCCGGAGCACATTTCCCGCCCCCACCGAAGGAAGCTGATCAACATCGCCCGCCATGATCAGGCGGCAACCCGGCGGCACTGCTTTGAGAAGGCTGTAAAAAAGAATAAGGTCCACCATGGAAACCTCATCGATAATTAAAACCTGAGCTTCAAGAAGGTTTTTTTCATTTTTTTGAAAACTTGAACCCCCGCCGTCACCGTAGTTATACTCCAGAAGACGGTGAATCGTGCGCGCCTCCATACCGGTAGCTTCGGACATCCGTTTGGCTGCCCTTCCCGTCGGAGCAGCCAGGAGAATTTTCAGCCCAAACCTGCTGAAAAGTCTTATCATCGTCCTGATAGTGGTAGTTTTTCCCGTTCCCGGACCGCCGGTGATCACCGTCACGCCATTATGGAATGCACTCTTGACCGCCAGGATCTGCTCCCCGGCCAGTTCCAGATTTTCACCCCGCAAGATCTCCCCGTTTAAAACCTCTTCCCCGGGAGAATAAAGAAAGAGCCGGCTTTGGGCCAGGGTCAGCAGCTTCTCGGCACATCCCTTCTCAGCATGATAGAAAGGTGCTGCATAAATCACCCGTTCACCAAGGGCATTATACCGGTAGAAAATACTCTGCCGGTCTGCCAGTTCGGCAAGCTGATCCGCCAGCAAACCGGCAAAAAAAGGTTCTGCAAAGGCACTTCCTGCCGTTTTCCCTTCAGCAGGAAGAATTCCGTTTCCGTCATCTTCTTTAAGCATGCCGGCCATCTTTTCACAAAGCTCTTTTTCCGGGAGATAGACATGACCGTCGTCGGCGGCCCTGTTTAACAGGTAAAGAACAGCCGCCCTGACCCTTTGGGGAGAATCGGCGGGAATCCCTAACTTCCGGGCAATTTTATCGGCAGTAAGAAAGCCCATACCAAAAACTTCATCTGCCGGGCGATAAGGATTTTCCTTCAGCAGGGCAATGGTTTGAGGGCCATAATGTTTGTAAAGCCGCATGGCAACAGCCGGACTTACATTATGTGCCTGAAGAAAAAACATAACATCTTTGATCTCTTTGCTGCGCAGGTAACTCTGGTGAATAAAAGCAGCTTTTTTTGCACCTATTCCGGAAATTTCCAAAAGTTTCTGCGGAGCATGCTCGATGATCTCCAACGTCTCCATTTTAAAGCTTTTAACCAGCAGCGAGGCCAGATGCGGACCGACACCCTTTATCATCCCGGAGGCAAGGAAACGCTCCAGCCCTTTGATTGTTACCGGCGTGACTGCCTTCCACTCTTTAACCTGAAGCTGTTTACCGTAACGGGGATGGACTTTCCATTCTCCTTTCAGGCAGAGCATCTCCCCCTCCTGCAGAGCAGGAAAGTAACCCACAAAGGTCACCTCTTTTTCTCCGTCCTGCTTGAGGCATCCGACCAGATAGGAAGTTTTATCGCTATAAAACGTAATATGTTCCAGGACCCCTTCCACGATCTCCAACCGTCGGATTCCTCCCGGGAAAAATTTCCTTCCCCGAAATTTTCTATACTGAGAAGGATTGGTAAACACTTTGTTACTACTCAGATATTCAGAATAACCAAAAATGTGCCCCCGGCATTTTTTTATTCTGGCTCCTGTATTCTGGCCCCTGGCCCCTGACTCCTAAGCATGGGGCAGCCCTGCCTCCTGCCGTAAAATACTTGCCTTATCCGTCCGCTCCCAGGTCAGATCCAGGTCGTCCCTGCCAAAATGCCCGTAAGCCGAAAGAGATGTATAGATAGGACGGCGCAGTTCCAGTTGATCGATAATGGCGGCTGGCCGCAGATCGAAATGTCTCTGCACCAGATTTTGAATCAGGGAGACGGGGACTTTTTCTGTGCCAAAGGTTTCGATAAAGACAGAAACCGGACGGGCGACGCCGATGGCATAAGCCAGTTCTAGCTCGCACTTATCGGCAAGCCCTGCGGCAACCACATTTTTGGCCACATAGCGCGCCGCATAACTTGCCGATCGGTCCACCTTGGTGGGATCTTTCCCGGAGAAAGCACCACCGCCGTGGCGTGAATAACCTCCGTATGTATCCACAATTATCTTCCGCCCTGTTACACCGGTATCCCCCTGCGGCCCTCCGACAACAAAGCGTCCCGTGGGATTAACAAAATATTTTGTCCTGCTGTCCAGCAATTCTGACGGAAGATTTTTTTTGGCAACCTGTTCTATCAGATCCTCCCGCAACCGTGAGAGAGGAATTTTATCACTGTGTTGGGATGAAAGAATAACAGTGTCAATACGGAAAGGTTTCCCATCGCGATATTCCACCGTAACCTGAGATTTTCCGTCCGGCCGCAGATAGGGAAGAACCTTTTCTTTACGAATCCGGGTCAGGGTCCGCACCAGCTTATGAGCCAGGTAGATGGGCAAAGGCATAAGCTGGGGCGTTTCATTGCAGGCAAAACCAAAAATAATCCCCTGGTCGCCGGCCCCTGTCAGATTATAGCTGTCTTCTTTCTCTTCACCGGTTTTCACTTCCAGGGATCTGTCAACTCCCAAAGCAATATCCGCTGATTGTTCGTCAATGGATGTCAGTACGGCACATGTATCACCATCAAAACCGTATTTTGCCCGTGTATATCCAACTTCCTTAACGGTTTTACGCACGATCTGAGGGATATCCACATAGCAGGATGTAGAAATTTCACCGGCCACTAATACCAGCCCTGTCGTCACCAGGGTCTCTACAGCAACCCTTCCCTGGGGATCATCCTTCATAATGGCATCGAGAACAGCATCGGAGATGCGGTCTGAAATTTTATCGGGATGACCTTCGGTAACGGATTCCGAAGAAAATAAAACAATTCCGCTGTTTTTGTCCACAGTACAATCCTCCCCAAAATTAATACATACTTTCCCAAATAAAAAACCTCACGCCCGGAAGGCAGAGGTCACGAAAAACTAAACCTCTTATCTCCCAGGACAGCCGGTAAAACCAAAAACGCCGACCTGTGGGATTTAGCACCGGTCGACCGGCATTCCTTCAACCGGTCCGGTTGCCGGGGTTCATAGAGCCCATCTCTCCCCCGCTCTGGATAAGAGTTCACAAATAAAAAGAATTTTCAACTGTAAAAATCATAATATAAGGAAACGCTTTTGTCAACTCTCTTTTGACGACGCTGACGCAGCACCGGG
>CAYQQF010000177.1:0-3814 GCA_964419485.1 uncultured Dethiobacter sp. | reverse complement strand
ATTCCATTCATGTCGGCAATCTTGAATGCCATTGAGGTATTGCTAAAGCAATATGCCCCTGCTTTTTCATTTACTAAAATGGATAAACAAAAAAAAGATTACGCTTATAGTGAAGTCTGGATTCCTGTTCGGAAGAAATAACAGGCAACTTTTATAATTCCGTTATGTCCCGCGAAGACAAACCTGCCGCTATAAAAGGGCAGGTTATCTCTAGGGGTGGAGACTGTCTAATGTACTCTGCTCGTAAATGGGGACAAGTTTCTCGGTTGCTAATTGGATCCCGGCAAAGGGTCGGTGACGGAGCCCATAAACAGAATGGAGCCGGTTTTGTTGTCGATGATACTGAAGAAAAACGGGCGATCCACGGTCATGGAAAACCAGTCCATGGGAGCCGATTCCTGTTTTATCTCCACAGAAGTTGCCGCAGCAGCTTCTGTTCCTTTCTCATGTACCTCCACAAAGGCCTTATGCTTGACCTTCCCGATATAGAGCCGCGGCGGAGTGGGGCGCATGGAGGAGAAATCCGCTGCCCTGTCGTCGAAGGCGATCTCCATGCCCAGCTTTTTGAGGACTTCGTTGAGGGAAGCCTCATATGCGAATTTAAAACGGGGAACCCCCACCGCTCCTTCGGTGTCCCTGAACGATGCCATCCAGCTGTCCCACTGTGCGGGGGCCAGCTTGCCATAAAAGCTCTGCGGGGTCTCCCCGGAATCGGGGAGGAAGATATACATACTGATGCGCTCGTTTTTCCCGTAAGGCAAGGCGACCGCCTGGAATCCGTCACCATCCAGGTATGGAAACTCTCCTTCCCGGAACATGACGGGATGTTCTTTGCTGCTTCCGTCCGGCAGGTGAAAAGGAACCTCCCGGGTGCGCTCGGCATCAAAAGGTTTCGACCAGTCGCCCTGGAAGTAGATGGCGTTAAGCAGAAAGAGAACCGTATTGGAATCAATGGGCGGCTCGATCAGATCTTGAATCTTTCCTTTTGTCTGCTGCTCCACCCACTTGTTAATCGTGGCGGCCGCATCAGGAAGGTCAAAATCCAGTGATGCTATCTCTGCCCCGTAATAATCGCTGTTCCGCTGCATGAAATCCTCATAAAAGTCAACCCCAAGGCGCGCCCAGAGAGAGTTGGCGATGGCGAGTTCCACTTTGGGGTCCGGGTTTTGCAGGATGGTGCGCAGATCAGCACAGGCTTCGTTTACCTCTTCAAGGCTCATCTCCTCAAGCTTCAGCACTTTTTCCATGGCTGCCGCTGTCTCCCCGGCAGCTCCGTTGTAAGTCATGGCCAGGGTCAGGGAAATGCTTGCCGGAGAGATAAAAATGTTTTCGAGGGGAGCTTCTTCCCGGAGGGCATGGAACAGGTCCAGGGCAAACGCGGTATTGGCCTGGACCAACAGAGGATCGACATAATCGGCCGGTTCGGCAAACGCGGATTTTCCTCCGGACCGGCAGCCGGCAGTTCCTGACAGCACGGCACAAAGCAGCACCAGAAGGAGCAGCGTCGGCCATTTTTTTATGTAACTGTTCATTTGTAACACCTCGCTTCATTCTGTCAGTTATATAAGGGTAGAATTATGAAGACAGCGGCAATTCCCATGCTTATGTTTTACTATGCTGTTATTTAGACGTGGAAGATGGCTGCAAGGTTCACTAAATTTTCCATGAATAAAGAAGAGGGCCCGGTAATGAAAGAAGAGGTAAAGCAGATATTATAAATGGTGGAGGAAGGGAAAATCACTTCAGAGCAGGCAATTCAGTTAATGGAAGCAGGAAATCTTTCTGCTGAAGAAAGTGAAAGCACTTCTTCAGCAAGAGGTAAAGCCAAATGGCTGAAAGTAAGGGTTTATGACATCAACACCAAGAAACGGAAGGTAAATGTTTCCGTCCCCCTGGCCACAAAAAGTTCCCTGAACCGCTATGTTGGGATCCATTTATCCTCGACCTCCTGAACTCTTTCCTTTTCAATATTTTTATTATATAATGGGTTTTAGTAATGTTAGCTTAATATTTTTTAATAAACCATTTTGTTCTCGTTATAAAGGGAAAGAGACATGTTTGTACTGACTGCCATGCTGGTTTTAATCTGTGGTTCTTTTTTATCTTCGGCGGACTTCCGCAGCCGCAGACCTTTATTTGCCTGGAAAGATATCCCCGCCGGTGCAATCATCCTCCTTTTATACCTGTTTAATATACAGGCTTTTTCCTACTCTTTAAGGCTGCAACTATGCGGCACCTGCAAAATCTCTCTTCGCCGCCTCTTCAGCTGCTCCAATCATTTTGCCATGTCACCGGAGCTTGTTTCTCGTTTTAGCCGTCTGATGCTTATCCTCCATCATACCTTCAAAACAGCAAGCCCTCTTACCCCTCCTGCAAGATAATTTAAGACGTCTTTACAATTTTCAGTTTTGCTTCCGCGCGGAATGATGAGATGGCATGCCGATTTTTATCGGTACTTGTAATCACGGGAGCCTTGTTAAAATCTGTCTTTTGCAAAGGAGGGTCTTTTTTATGTTGAAAAAAATATCTCCATTAAATGATATAATCTTTAACCTTCGCCACGGGATCAGTTATGAGCTTAAACCATACAGAAAAATATTGGAAGACATTAACAGCATTGAGCTGCGATCTTGCAGTGACGCCGGGCTTAAAGGGATGGCTGCGGAACTGAAGAGAAGAGCCGCCGGGGGAATTGACGCGGATCAGCTTCTTGTGGAAGCCTTTGCCCTGGTGCGGGAGGCCTCGCGGCGCACCCTGGGTTTATATCCCTTCGCTGTGCAGGTTATGGCCGGGATTGCCCTGCACAGCGGAAAGATCGTGGAGATGCAGACCGGGGAAGGCAAAACGCTGGCTGCTGTAATGCCGGCATTTCTGAATGCCTTGGGCGGCAAGGGGGTGCATATCTTTACTTTTAACGATTACCTTGCCCGCAGGGATGCTGCCTGGATGGGACCCGTCTATGAGTTTCTGGGCCTGACGGCAGGATATGTACAGGAAACGATGGGTATAAGCGAACGACAGGCGGCCTATGCCTGCCATGTAACATATCTGACGGCCAAGGAGGCGGGTTTTGATTATCTTCGCGACTTCCTCTGCACTGAAACGGAAAATTTGCTTCACCGTCCCTTCCATTATGCTATCGTAGATGAGGCTGATTCAATCTTTATTGATGAAGCGCGCATACCTCTGGTCATCGCCGGCAATGTGCCTGAAGCTGCAGAAAGCCCCCTTTCTCTAGCCCGTTTAGTGCTGGAGTTTCAAGCAGGGGAAGATTATGAAATAGACAGGTCCAACAGGAATGTTTATCTGACCGATAAGGGGCTCTCCCGTGCCGAAGAAATCCTTAAATGTGCCAACCTGTATGCCCCGGAAAACCTGGAGCTGCTGACGAGGCTGAACTGTGCTCTCCTTGCTGGAGTATTGCTGGAAAGGGATAAGGACTATATAGTCAGGGATGGCAAAATTGAGCTCATCGACGAATATACCGGGCGGGTTGCCGTGAAGCGTCTTTGGCCGGACAACCTTCATGCAGCGGTGGAGGCCAAGGAAGGGCTGCTGCCCGCCTTCCGGGGCATGATCCTGGGCTCCATCGCCTTGCAGCATTTTTTGAGTCTATATCCAAGACTGGCCGGTATGACCGGAACAGCACGCCCGGCAGCCGCCGAATTTAATGAATTTTACAATATGAATGTGGTGGTCATACCCACCAACAGGCCCTGTATACGCCAAGATCACCCCAGTCTGATTTTTACCCGCAGGGAAGCCAAAGAGCAAGCGCTGCTGGAAGAGATCAAAAGAATACACGAAACAGGAC
>CAYQQF010000176.1:0-3831 GCA_964419485.1 uncultured Dethiobacter sp. | reverse complement strand
ATCCTGCGCAGTGGAAAGGCGAGTGTCATTACGGCGTCCGGCGGGGGGATTGCCGACCTGACCTCGGGAAAAGATCTGGGCAATGGGGAAGCTGTTCCACGGGATCACCTTTTGCTATCCCCCAAAGATGACGGACGAGGTGTCCTGACGGAAACTGAGGCTATTTTTATGATCCGCGGGAAATTTACGGCAGTACAATAATTGTACGGAAGGAGCAGACCTTTTTGACCTGTATTGCCCTTTCGGGTTATTATGGTTTTTATAATACCGGAGACGAAGCGATTCTGGAGGTAATTATAGATTTTTTACAACGGCAGCTTCCGGGGGTCGAGGTGGTGGTTTTTTCTGCCGATCCCGGTCATACCCGCAGGACATACGGGGTTGAGGCCGTTTCACGCACCCATATGTCTTCCATTGTCCGCACCCTGCGGCGTGCCGATCTGTTGATCAGCGGTGGGGGCGGCCTGTTCCAGGATATAACCAGTTTTCGTTCAGTGGTTTATTATCTGGGTATAATAGAACTGGCCATGTTGATGGATAAAAAAGTTGCTGTCTTCGCTCAGGGTATGGGGCCCCTGCATCACCGCATGGCGATGAAATGGGTTAAAAGAGTACTTGACAGGGTCGATCTGGTCAGCGTGCGGGACCCTTTTTCCGCCCGATTTTTAGAGGAACTGGGGGTAAAAAGAGAAGTTCGTGTAACAGCAGACCCGGTTTTTTCCTTAACGCCGGCTTCACAGGAAGAAATTAAAGCTTTCTGGAGAACGCAGGGAATATGGAAAGAGCAAAAACAGTTGCAGGTGGGGATCGCCCTGCGTCCTTTTCTGCATGTAACTCCTTTTGGTGTAGATATTTTGGAAACGATTATCAAAGCCTGCATCTATCTGGAGGAAGAATACGGGGCCCGGCTAATTTTTCTTCCTTATCATTTACAGAAGGATTTGCCTTTGGCAAGGCAGGTTGCTTCCAGACTTTCGCGGCAGAGCCTGATTATGGACAGGACTCTTTCAGCTAGGGAAGTAATGTGCCTTATCGGCGGCCTTGATCTCCTTGTGGGTATGCGCCTTCATGCCCTTATTTTTGCCGCAGTGAGCGGGATACCGTTTGTAGCGCTTCCTTATGATCCCAAAATTAATGCGTTTCTTTCCCGTATGGGAAAAGAAACCCCTGCTCCTCTGCAGGAACTGACTTTGGACCGGCTCAAGCAAGAACTGAACGAAATTCTTTCTCAACAGAAAAGAGCCGGCGGAGAAGAACCGGGAAAGAAGATTTGTGGGTTAAAAAGTGAAGTACAAAGGGCGTTACAGGAGCTGCTTGCTCTGGTTTCCGACCCGGGCTAGACCCGGGATAGGCAGGGGAAAAAATTGATTTTGTTGTCGAAAGCCGGTATAATAAGAAAAATAAACGGTAAAAATGATATTAAAGATAAGGGGGCCGGCGGGGAAGATGATTTCTGTTAAAGTGAAAGGGATAGGGCTGGATCCTTCCGAGAATCCTTTACTTCTTTTAATAGATCAGGAGGAGACGATCGTTCTTCCCATCAGTATCGGTTTAACTGAGGCTCAGGCTATTTCTTTAAGACTGGAAGGGCAGACTTTCCCTCGTCCACTGACATACGATTTGATTTTATCTATCTGTGAAAATCTGGGAGGATCAATTGAGAAAATCGTTGTTAACGATATGCAGGAGGGAACCTATTATGCCCAGCTTTATCTGAAAAAAGAGGGGAAAGAAATAATTATTGATACAAGGCCGAGTGATGCTGTCGCTCTTGCCCTGACCAGCGGTTCTCCTCTTTATATTACGGCTGAAGTGGCCAGGCATTCCTTCCGGCTGGAAGAGGTTGTGGAGGAGAATATTGAGAATGTTTTTGGACGGATAGACAATAGCGGAAACACTTTGTTGCATTAACAATGACAGAGGGGACGGGGTCATCGTTACTATTATATTAAATGCAATTGCTCTGGTTGTATATCGTGACAGACAGGAGAAAAGGTTTAAAAAGGACTGACTATGATTAATAAGAAGACATCACCATCTATTGACGAATGGCTTAAGGAAGCAAAAGCAGACCCTGCTGCGTTAAAGGTAGGGATGTTTTTAGTTCATAATGGTGTTGTACGCCAGACACCCAAGGCAAAGGTTCGCCAGGGGTTTGATGACGGTTCGCTGGTAAAAGGGATGGACTTTTCCTATGATGCGGTAAAAGTTGATGAGGCGATTGCGGAAACTTATCAGATGAAGGGAATATCCTATGTTAAGGTATGGCTTAATGAAGGCCGGCTGGAAGTAGGGGATGACATAATGTATGTCCTTCTAGGCGGCGACATTAGGCCACATGTTGTTGATGCCCTCCAGTTCCTGGTTGAAAAAATTAAAACCGAATGTGTTACGGAAATAGAACAAAAGACTTAAAATCTATTAGTACGCATATCAATGCCAACATCCCCGTCAGCGTCAAGCTTACTAACTCCTGTACTCATTTACTTTTTCTTCTCCTTTTTCATTGCCTCCTGTTTCTTTTCCTTCGGCATTTTCTCTATGGCATACCTTAAGGCGGTCCTCGGCATAATATCTCTCTTGCTTAATACGTACCGGTACACATCCTCTTCATAATTATGGCATAAAGATTTCAGCATCCAGCCATAACCTTTCTGAACCAGATCGTCGGTATCCAAAAGCAATTTGTCTGCAATTTCAAAGATGTCTTCCTTGAACAGCCCCTTTTTTGCCGGTATAATAAGCGACACGGCGGAGGCGCGCCTGACCCACCTGTTTGCGGATTGGGTCCATTCCTTGAGTTTTTCTATGTACCGGGGATACATTTCCACAAATGCTCCCACTGTATGGTTGCAGAAGGTATCGCATGCTGCCCAGTTGCTTACATATTCGTTTACCCATCTTGCAAACAGTAAAAAGTCGTCCTCCGCGAACTGTTTACTGGTTTGATATGACCAGTTGCAGGCAATAAATGATTCCTCCATCATTCCGGACTTCCACAGCTGCTCGCATAAAGCAAATATTTCTTTTTTCGGAAGGTCTTTTATGCTCTTAAATGCCTGTTTGGATATTTTTGTTACTGTTGCTGTTTTTACGCCATACAGTGTTACTTCTTCCTTAAAAAACCTTTTACCGCTCTTCTTTGTCGACTCATCGGCATTGTTGACCAGTTCCTGCCTTATCTGCTCGATAAGATCTGCCATTCAATCACCCTTCCTAAACAAAGACAACAATTTCTTCCAGGGGTCGTTTTACCGGACTTGTGGCTTCTTCTGCCGGGTAACCTATGGGAATCATAGCAACCGGACGATTTTTTTGCATATCCAATCCCAGCACCTGTGCGACTATTTCCTCGCGGAAAGCTCCGACCCAGCAACAGGCCAGCCCTTTTTCGACGGCGCAGAGGAGAATATTTTCTATGGCGGCTGCCGTATCCTGGATGGCATAAAGGGTAGAGCCCCGCTGGCCGTAAGAGGCGGCGGATTTTGCCAACTCCGCACATACGACGATAATAACCGGAGGCGTTAACATCCAGGACTGCCCGGGGGCCGCTTCTGCCAGTTTGGCCTGGATTTCCTTGTTCCGAATTATGTAAAATTTCCATGGTTGGACATTGCCGGCGGTCGGAGCGTAACGGGCGCTATCCAGCAAGTGAAAAAGGATTTCATCCGGGAAGGGGTCTGCTTTAAAATTTCTTACGCTGTGCCTTTTTTTTATAGCTTCAAAAACATCCATTTTTTGTTCTGGAGGAACTCCAGTATCCCACCTCCTGTAAAATATATAAAAAAAATGCGGTTAAACAAGAATATTTTACCACATCGCGTCAATTTA
>CAYQQF010000175.1:0-3844 GCA_964419485.1 uncultured Dethiobacter sp. | reverse complement strand
AAATATGGTTGGATTACCCGCTGTTTAAGCGAAAAAATAACGGGGCTTGTTACCCCGTTTTGCTTCTTTAAAAAAGTACGGTTGTCAAGGAATCTTCCTTACACCTGCCTTTGCCGGTGCTCCTTAATGCGGTCCAGTATTAAGTGGGAAAGATGACGCTTTGTCATCAGAGGCACATCCTCAACGGCTCCTCCTTTAAAAAGCAGGCGAACAATATTTGTATCGACCTGGAAGCCTGCCCCTTTTTTTGCCAGATCATTGGCTACAATCATATCCAGTTTTTTATCGTCCATTTTTTTCCTGGCGTTTTCTAATAACTTTTCTGTCTCCGCTGCAAAGCCAACCAGGAATTGTTTAGTTTTTTTCTCCCCAATTTCTTTAAGAATATCAGGATTGCGTATAAATTTTACCTGTATTTCTCCGGCTTTTTTTATTTTTTGCGGAAAGCTTTCTGCCGGCCGGTAATCAGCTACAGCAGCCGTTTTTATGACAATGTCCGCCTCCTCGAGTCTGTCCAACATCACCTTATACATCTCTCTGGCGGAAACAACCGGACAAAAATCAATGTCCCGGGGCGGTTCCAGGGATGTAGGCCCGCTTACCAGGATAACCTTTGCACTCCTCTCCCGGGCGGCACACGCCAGCGCATAACCCATTTTCCCGCTGGAATGATTGCTGATAAACCGCACCGGGTCCAGCTCTTCTCTGGTGGGACCGGCTGAAACAAGAACAGTAACGTCCTGGTAATCATTCCTGGAGGAGAGCTTTTTCTTAATCAATTCAAGCAGTTCCGAAGGCTCCACCATACGGCCCTTCCCTGTTTCACCGCAAGCCAGATCACCTTTATCCGGATCGGCAAGAAAATAACCTCTTTCTCCCAAAATACGGATATTCCCTCTCACGGCAGAATTCTCCAGCATGGTTGTATTCATCGAGGGAGCTAAAATTACCGGGCATTGTCCCAGATCAACGGCCAAAAGAACAGTTGAAAGGAGATCATCTGCGATCCCGGCAGTCAACTTGCCCAAAATATTTGCGGTAGCCGGAGCAACGATGACCAGATCCGCTTCACGAGCTGTCTGAATATGAACTGTTGCTGTCCGGTAACTTTCATCAAAAAGAGAAGATAAAACAGGACGTCCCGTAAGTCCGTACATTGTTAGCGGAGAAATAAACTCTTTCGCAGAAGCGGTCATGATCACCTGAACGGTGCAACCTTCCCGAACGAGCAGTCTGACCAGTTCAGCGCTTTTATAAGCCGCTATTCCTCCGGATATTCCCAGAAGAATCTTCTTATCCTGCAACATTAAAATACCCCCGCTTTGAAAACAACATTACTTAATCCCGTCCTTGATCCTTCGGAAAGTTATCCTGCCTGCCGCGACATCTTCCAGAGCTGTAGTAACTTCTTTAAAAGCGCCGGCATCTTCCTTTAAAGCCTCGTGCTCCCTGAGACTTCTAGCCCTTTTTGCCGCCATAATAACAAGAGAATATCTGCTGTCGACCTTCTCCAACATTTCGTCAATGGAAGGGTATATCAATAGTCATCACCTTTCCCCAATGATATCTGCAATAAATTGTTTATTTCTTTGTACCCGGCATTTTTCAGCCAGAATTATCCCTTCGATGTCTTTTGCCGCCCGGGAAACGGTATCATTAATAATTACGTAATCATACTTCCAGACTTCCATCAGCTCCTTGTAAGCGGTTTTAAACCTTTCTTTCATCGCTTCGGGGGTTTCGGTACCGCGATTTTTAATTCTCTGCCAGAGTTCATCCATGCTGGGCGGAAGCAGGAAAAGATAAATACCTTCGGTGGTACTGCCGCGTATCTGTGCAGCACCCTGAACATCAATTTCCATGATTACATCATATTCCTTTTGACGCAATTCTTCCGCTTCTTCGGCAAGGGTCGCATAAAAATGGCCATGCACCTTCGCCCATTCCAAAAAAGCTCCCTGATTTTTCAGCTCACAAAATTTCTTTTCATCGACAAAATGATAATCAACCCCATCTCGTTCCCCCTTTCTGGGAGAACGTGTCGTCAGGGAGGTGGTAGGCACTATATTCCGGTTTTCCCGGCAAAGAACCCGGCAAACAGTGCCTTTCCCCACTCCGGAAGGTCCTGATACAACAATCAGCAATCCTTTACTCATTACTTTCACGACAAACTACAGCCTGCCTGCGCTCTCGTCCGAAACCGTTTCCTTGTTCTGCAAACGGTGCTTGACGGTTTCCGGCTGAACCGCTGATAGGATGATATGACCGCTGTCCGTGATGATAACCGCACGCGTTCTACGACCATATGTGGCATCGACAAGCATTCCCCTGTCCCGTGCTTCACCGATAATACGTTTAATCGGAGCAGACTCCGGGCTGACAATAGCAATAATTCTATTGGCAGAAACAATATTTCCAAAACCGATATTTATTAACTTAATATTCATGATTAACCTGATCCCCGGCCTGATCTTCGCAACTAAAAATCAAATCCGCATAAAACAGTTACAACCAGGATCAGGTCGGTCACCTCCTTTTTTCCATAATCGTTTTAAAAAAAATAAATTAACACCTCCTGTTTATTCGATATTTTGAACCTGTTCTCTGATTTTGTCAATTTCGCTTTTACCTTCCACAACCATGCGGGAGATTTCCAGATCACTACTTTTTGCCGCAATAGTATTAATTTCCCTGTTCATCTCCTGCAAAAGAAAATCCAACTTGCGCCCTACGGCTTCATCCCCGGCCAGACCGGCCGAGAAAGCCTCCAGATGGCTTTCCAAACGAACCAGCTCTTCATCAATATTACTTCTTTCTGCAAACATGGCAACTTCCATAAAAAAGCGCTGTTTATCAAACTCTTTACCGCCGAGTACTTCCTCCAGCCGAGAATTAAGCTTGCTGCGGTATTCTTCCAAAACTACGGGGCCTTTTTCTCTTATCCGAAAAACCAGCTTTTCCAGGGTTTCGAGGTGCCTTTCAATATCTTTCTCCAGCCGGCTTCCTTCCTCGGTCCTTTGTTGAACCAGCTGTGAGAGGGCCTGGTCCAGGGCAAAATCGAGAATTGGCGCAACCTGCTCCAGATCGAGATTTGTCCTGGCAACCTTTAAAACATCAGGGAAAACCGCCAGTTCTCCGATGGAAAGTTTCTTATCCGCCAATTGAAAAGAACTTTCCAGTTTTTGCAGTGCTTGATAGTAGCTCTGCGCAAGATTTATATCTACATCAACAGTTCTACCCGGTTCGGAAGTAAATTCCACAGAAATAAAAACCTCTACCCGGCCGCGGAAAAGTCTTTCATGAAATTTGCGACGAATTTTTTCCTCCAGTGCCAGCAAATCTCTGGGAGCTCTGATAACAAGATCCAGATGCCTGTGATTAACAGATTTAATCTCCACCGTAAAAGAGTAACCGTTCCGGCTTTCCCCACTTCGTCCATAACCCGTCATGCTTCTAACCAAAAAAATCCCCTTTTTCTCTATGGTTTCTTTCCTAACAGCTTTTTCAACTTTATTCTATCACAAAAACGGGCATAATCAAGAGAAAAAGAGTGAGAATGTAAAAATACAAGATTATTTACCGCAATCTCCTGCTAACTTTTCTTGCTGACCGGCTACAGAATTTCTCGTATGACCATAAACCGAAACTGACAAGATAGGGAAGGGAAATTGCCGCCAGGATAACCATCCAGTCTTCCACGCTGAGCGGAAAAGTGCCAAAAAGGTCTTGCAAGAAAGGATGATAGAGAATGCAGAATAAAAGAAAAACAGAGATGCTGACTGCAACGATAAGAAATAAGTTGCCCGCCGGATTCTTCTCCCATACCGGCAGATATTCGGATCTG
>CAYQQF010000174.1:0-3854 GCA_964419485.1 uncultured Dethiobacter sp. | reverse complement strand
CGTTTCCCGTTCCTCAATAATCCATGTCTTTCCCCAGTAAATATCAGGCCGGGATGGCGTTTCGATTATCTCTTGATCTTGAATGCTGCAGCCGGAACAAAATAAAAAAAAACATCCCAACATGAGAAATAATATCTTCTTCACCTATTATCTCCTTTCGAAAATAAAGAATGCTTTGTTTTTATTACTCAATTTGTTCTAAATATTTTAAAAAGATTAGTCTTTAAGAGCACTGAGAATTGAGCGCAATCTTTCTCGATAACCGGCATTTTCAATAATAGTCCCGGTGACAACGACATCGGCTCCAGCCTGCCTCACCCGGCGGGCATCCACAGCGGTACGTATTCCTCCCCCTACAATAAGCGGAATAGAAAGTTCTTTTTTAACGGCGCGGATCATACCGGCAGGAACCGGTTGTGCAGCACTTATCCCGGCTTCCAAATAAATATAGCTCATGCCAAATAGCTCAGCCGTTACGGCATAGCTGGCCGCCATCCAGTAATTATCTCTGGGTATCAAATCGATATCGGCTGCTTCTCCAATTTTCATCCCGGGTTCAACGACCAGGTAGCCGACCGATATTGTCTCAATTTCCATTCTTTTTAAAACAATCGCCGCCTTGGACTGTCCGCCGCTGACAAAATTGCTGTTTCTGGCATTCAAAAGACTGGAAAATAATAGTGCATCAAAGGAAAAACAGAGCGCCTCGGCACCGGAAGGAGAATAAACCACAGGAATTGATATTTTTTCTTTAATTATACTGGTTGTATCCAAAAGATTTTTTTGAGAAAGGCCGCTTATACCGACAACCAGGATCAAATCGCTTCCCACTTCCTGGGCAGTAAGAGCCAACCTCCCTGCCACATCGGGAGACTGTTTCATCGGGTCAATTAAGGTAATATGCACAGTACCGTTTTTAATTTTTTCTTTTAAATAATCTGCTATCAGCATAATCAACCTTCCCCGGTTTTGACTTGTCACCCTCTTTGCTCTAATTTTATTATAATAAACTTTTAGCTGTTTGACAACTACCAAGATATTCTCCTATTTGCCGGACGCGCTGCAAAAAGGCCGGCATAATTGCCGACCTTTGCGACTGCATCGAAAAAATTTTTGTAGGCAGTACCCGTTTTTTAACGTTTGGAAAACTGTGGAGCACGACGAGCTTTTTTCAAACCGTATTTCTTACGCTCTTTCATGCGCGGGTCTCTGGTCAGAAATCCTTCTTTTTTTAAGAGAGAACGATATTCCAGGTCCGCTTCCAGCAACGCTCTGGCAATCCCGTGCCTGATCGCGCCGGCCTGGCCACTTAATCCTCCACCTTCAACTTTCGCTATCACATCAAACTTTCCATTTGTTGCAGTAACTTCCAGAGGACGACGTATTTCAACCTTTAATGTATCTTGTCCAAAATACTCATTCAGTTCTCTATCATTAATCATAATTCGTCCTTTCCCAGGCAAAAGACGAACCCTGGCAATGGATTTTTTACGACGTCCCGTGCCGCGATATTGTACCTGAGCCAATCCTGTTCCTCCCTTCTTTCATTTTCTTCGAATAAGTTAATTTTCCGCAACCCTTTTGGGGTTAAATTGCCAGTGAGAAGGTTTTTGAGCTTCATGGGGATGCGTGGATCCGGCATAAATTTTTAGTTTTCCCATCATAGCCCTTCCCAATCGACTGGAAGGCAGCATCCTTTTTACAGCCAGATAAACTGCCCTTTCCGGCCACCGGGAAAGAAGTTTATCATAGCGTATCTTTTTAAGCCCACCCGGATATCCGGAATGGCGGTAGTAAAATTTTTGTTCTGCTTTTTTCCCGGTTAAGACAACTTTTGAAGCATTAATTACCACAATGTAGTCGCCCATATCCAGATGAGGTGTATAAGTGGGCTTGTGCTTCCCTTTAAGGAGCCTGGCCACTTCGCTGGCCAGTTTTCCCAGGGGTAACCCTGCAGCATCGATCACATACCACTGCTGATCGATATTTTCTTTTTTAGCCATGTATGTTTTTTGCATCTTTCATAAGCCTGCCTGAACGAAAAAACTTTCGTTAAATGCAGGCCTGTGCACCTCCTTCCTTTTGGAACTGCAAAAGCATAACTTCTTTTGCCATGCATGTCACAAAGCATATTTTATTATAATTATCTGCCTACGTCAAGTTAAGAGAACAGTTCAGTATAACACTTTTTCAAGGCAAAGGCCTCTTGCCGGAGCTGTCGGTCCGGCGTAGCGGGACATGCCGTTCTTCAAAGCTTCGGTTACTTCCTCAAGGGTTCTTTTCCCCAACCCGACTTTCACCAGCGTTCCTGTTATGCTGCGCACCATCTTGTAAAGAAACCCATTCCCCTCAAAACGTAAGATGATAAAACTGTTTTTCTTAGTGACAGTAAGAGAATAAATTGTGCGTACCGTCGTTTTCACCGTGCTTCCTGCGGACCTGAAAGCTTTAAAATCGTGTTCTCCCTGGAACAAAGCCGCTCCTTTCTGCATGCTTCCCAAATCCAGCCGGCAGGGCAGATACCAGGAATAGTTTCGCATAAATACATCGGGATAGGAGCCGTTATCAATGGTATAAGTATATACTTTACCTCTGGCATCTTTCCTGGAGAGGAAACCGTCATTAACTTCACAAGCTTCGGTAACAACAATATCCTGCGGTAAAATACCGTTCAGAGCCTGTTTAAGCCTGGTTCCCGGAACTCTCTGCCCGGCGCGAAAGCTGACCACCTGTCCCCTGGCGTGGACTCCGGCATCAGTTCTTCCCGCTGCTCCGACCCTAATCTTTTCTCCATATAGTTTATGAAGGGCTTTTTCCAAAGCTTCCTGGATGGTAAAAGCGTTATCCTGGTATTGAAAACCGTGGTACCCTGTACCATCATAGGAAATAACCATTTTAAATGTTGCCAACCCAATTCCCCCTAAATACCCGTAAAAAATATGGCCAGGAATATTACACCAACAGTAATAATACCCATAAAGTCCAGAAAGTGAACTTTCAGTTCCCTCATTTTCGTTCTTTTTTCCCCTCCCCTGTAGCAACGAGCTTCCATGGCCACAGCTAAATCGTCTGCCCTTCTAAATGCACTGACAAAAAGAGGAACCAGCAGGGGAATCATATTGCGAGCCCTGTGAAAAATGTTTCCCGTTTCAAAATCGGCACCGCGTGCCAGCTGAGCTTTACGGATCTTATCGCTTTCCTCCATCAAAGTGGGAATAAAACGGAGCGCTATGGTCATCATCATGGCAATCTCATATCCCGGCACTCCCAGGGGACGAAGAGGGCGCAGCAAATATTCTATTCCATCTGTAAAAGCAACCGGTGAAGTTGTCAGAGTAATCAGCAATGTAGTAATAACGAGTAAAATCAGGCGCAATGTCATAAATGTTCCCAGAAAAACTCCTGCCTCTTCAACAGTTATAGCACCAAGACGCCAGTAAACCTCTCCACCTTTCGTAAATAGAAAATGTAGAACAAGAGTAAAAAGCACAATATAAAAAATGGGCTTTAAGCCCCGAAGAAAATACCGCCAGGGAAGTCGTGAACTGATAAAAAGAGCGCCAATAAATAGAGCATAAAAGATAAAACCGGTAAATGTTTTAATAAAAAAGAGCGCCACAATTAGAATAAATAAACTGATCAACTTGATACGGGGATCGAGTTGATGTATGAGCGATTTTCCCGGAATATAATGCCCCAGGGTAATACTTCTCATACTCACTGGCCTTCCCCCCTGCCAAGCCGGCCCAGTATTTCTGCTGCCGCTTCTTCTGCCGTAAAAAAGTCTGTACGGATATTTTTCCCTTTCTTTTTAAGCTCCTGTAAAAGGTGGGCTAAAGAGGGAACATCAAGCC
>CAYQQF010000173.1:0-3949 GCA_964419485.1 uncultured Dethiobacter sp. | reverse complement strand
TGGTCAGCTCCTTGCCGATAACCGCTCCCACATTATCTACCCGTAAAACATCTTCCGCCGTCATCTCCGGCCACCTTTCCCTGAACGAGCTGATAATCTCCCGGCGAGTTGGTTCGCTCAGATGGGGAGCTTTGATAACAACTTCGTTCCCGCCGGACCGGTCATTGTGCCCGACTCTCTGCAGAGGTACACCGGCCAGATCATAGGGTGCCAGAACATCTCTTACATCTTCCATCTGAAACCCTTCTTCCAGCCTCAGGTGTAAAATAGTACCACCGGTAAAATCGATACCCAGGTTAAGACCGTTAATAAAAAGGGAAAGAATTCCGGCCAGGATAACGACAAGTGAGATAATTAAAGTTAAACGACGGTATTTTGTAAAAGGAATATTAAATCTGGTCATTTATTTATACCTCCTTTAATCCCAGGTATCGGGAAGTTTTAATCATTCGCGAGCGGGCTGCCAGGCGCAGCAAAAATCGCGTCAAAAAGAAAGCGGAGAAAAGGCTCGCCAGGATGCCTACCAGGAGTACTACGGCAAAACCCCTTACTGATCCGCTGGCCACAATAAACAGCACCAGCCCGGCAATAATCGTCGTAATATTTGCATCGATAATTGCCCCGAAAGCTTTCTCAAAACCGGCGTTGATCGCCGTCAGGGTTGTCCTGCCCTTTTGCAGTTCCTCCTTAATCCGCTCAAAAATAAGGATATTGGCATCAACAGCCATACCGATAGAAAGAATCAGCCCGGCGATCCCCGGCAAAGTTATCGTCGTTCCAAACCAGGACAAAACAACAAAAACCAGCGCCAGATAAACAAACAGGCTGACCGCGGAAACAAACCCCGCAAAACGATAGAAAAACAGCAAATAGAGCATAACCAGAGCCAGGCCCACAATTCCGGCAGAAAAACTTAACTTTAAAGCATTTTCGCCCAGCAGAGGGCCAACGGAACGGGTCTCCAGTTCTTCCAGTTCGACCGGAAGGGCCCCGGAACGGAGCAAAAGCGCAATATTGCTGGCTTCATCAGCAGTAGGAATACCGGTAATTATTGGCTTTCCATCCTTAATCACATTCTCAACAGTCGGTGCGGATACCAGTTCTTTATCGAGGAAAATGAAAATGCGTTCAGACAAGTATCTTTCCGTAGCCTGGGCAAATATTTCTGCACCCTCTTCGTCGAATTCCAGAGCAACAATGGGTTCGTTATACTGTCCGCGGGTAAAAAACGCCGTTTTGAGATGCGCTCCCGTTAACAAAACTTCCTCTTCCGGGCTTACAAAGGTTAACTGTGCCGTCCGGCCGATGATTTCCATCGCCTGTGCCTGATCCTCAATCCCCGGAAGTTCAATGCGGATGCGCCTCTCTCCTTCGCGCTGGAGGACAGGTTCTGTTACCCCAAGTTCATCAATCCTGCTGCGGATAATTGCCATTGCTCTTTGAATGGCATCATAGTCTTCTTCAGCATCCTCCGAAGTTTTTGCTTCCAGAAGGACATAAACACCGCCTTCCAGGTCCAATCCTTTTTGCAGATAACTGTCCCAGTTAAATAATAAAAACCCGGAACCAGCAACCAAAATAAGAGATATAATAATAAAAAGTAATGGACCTCCCCCACTAGTGCCTTTTTTCTTATTAAAACTCAATCGAATTCTCCTCCTATCCTTCCAGCTTACAACAATTGGGCATCATTAATAATCAGGGAAAACCGGGACGAGAGAAAGTTTGCTGCCCGACGGCATAAGATCATACGAGATAAAAATATTTCAAAGTATTCCATTACCTGACTGATACTGGTATCAATTTTTAATTTTAAAGTAATCACTCTTTCCGCCGTCTCGGCATCCGTAAATAACCCTTCAGCCGCAGAGTCAGCCATTCTGTTATTAGTGTAATCCAAACTGACACCGGGTTGAAGTTCAAGCGAAGATTCTTCCACTGCATAATTAACCCGGTCATGAATATCAAAGTTGACTAAATTCCGGTTGCGGACCCTTGTCCTGTGAACATCCGCCTTATCTGCCAAAATAACCGCCGAGGAGATATTGCTGACAGGATTCCCGTAAATTTCATCATGGTTTCCAATCGCCGCAGCTATTTCTGCGATTTCAGATTCATCCATCCCCAGGTCTTTTAAAAGCATAATGGATATTAATGCCCCGGTATAATAATGATGACTGCGTTCCACCATATTCCCGATATCATGCAGGTAGCCGGCGATGGCAGCCAGTTCCGCCTCCCGTTTGGGATAACCCATTTCGAATAAAATGCGATATGCTGTAAGAGCAACCGTATCCGTATGGCGAAAACCGTGCTCTGTATAACCTATGGCCCCTAAATTATCGTTGGCCCTGCGGATAAAAGCCGTAACCATGGCGTGGTTCTTAATATTATCAAGGGTTAGTAGTTTTTTTGATGTTTGCTCCGTCATTACCTTACACCTGCTAGTAATTCAAGTATCAAGAATGCCACATGGAATAACCTAAAAATTTTCCCTACTGTTTTTCTCTATTATCTCTATCCCTTCAAGCTTCAACAATTCTTTTTTCCACTCCAGACCCGCTCCAAACCCTCCCGGTGTCCCCCCGCTGCCTATTACCCGGTGACAGGGGATAAGAATCGGCGTTCTGTTACGTCCAAGAGCCTGGCCGACAGCTCTCGCAGCACGTGGTGACTCCGTTTTTTCAGCCAGTTGCCGGTACGACCAGGTCCGGCCAAAAGGAATCTCCCCGGCAGCTTCCAGGACTTTCCTGGTCCAGGAAGAATAGCCCTGCATCAAAATCGGGTACTTCCAGGCGATATCCTTTCCCTTTCCGTTAAAAAACCGTTCCAGGTCTCTCCGCAACCCGGGCCAGGGCGCTTCTTGTTGTTTTCCCGCATAGAGGGAAAGCGGCCCGTTAGAAACCAGAGAAAGACGATAAATCCCTTCGGTTGTAAAAAAAACTATAACAGTTCCAGCAGAAACTTCCATGCTAAAATAATTCCAGTTTAAAAAAAAATCTTTTATTATTGTCACCAGCTTCTGTAAAAAAATCCGAAAAAGAAAGCGGAAAACTACTCTTGCGGCAAAAAAAAGGAACGATAAAAACAGCTTCTCGCACCGGTATGACAGGCAGGACCTGTCTGATCGGCTTTAATAAGCAAAGTATCGGCATCACAATCATAAAAAATTTCTTTAACCTGCTGGATATTTCCGGATGTTTCACCTTTTTGCCATAGTTTTTGCCTGCTGCGGCTCCAAAACCACGTCAACCCTGTTTCCATTGTTTTCCGTAAAGATTCTCTATTCATATACGCCAGCATGAGCACTTCCCCGTTCTGGCAATCTTGAACTATAGCGGGAATAAGACCCTGCTGGTTAAACTTAAGTTTGTCCTGGATATTTTCAGTTGCCATTAATTATACGCACCTCCACTCCCTGCTGGCATAAATATTTTTTAAGTTCACTGATCTCAAAATGCCTGTAGTGAAATACTGATGCGGCCAATGCCGCATCCGCCTTTCCCTCTGTCAATACCCGGGCAAAATGCTCCATAGTCCCGGCTCCGCCTGAAGCGATAACAGGAATACCGATCCTTTCGGCTACTGCCTTGTTAAGCTGAATATCGAAACCGTCTCGGCCGCCATCTGCGTTCATACTGGTCAGCAGAATTTCTCCGGCACCTAGCTCTTCCACCCGGGCAGCCCACTCTACAGCCGATAACCCGGTCGCCTTTCTCCCCCCGTGAGTATAAACCTCCCAGTCCTGCTTCTCCTCATTCCAGCAGGCATCGATCGCCACAACAATACACTGGCTACCGAAAATACGGGCGCCTTCCGTAATCAGACCGGGGGTCTCCACTGCCGAAGTATTCAATGAAACCTTATCCGCTCCCGCCTTCAAAATATTGCGGATTTGGTCAATAGTGCCGATCCCTCCGCCAATAATAAAGGGAATAAAAACATCTCT
>CAYQQF010000172.1:0-3971 GCA_964419485.1 uncultured Dethiobacter sp. | reverse complement strand
GGCGAAATAGAGCAAAGAACACAAGAAATTCAGAAACTACTGGAAGAGTTACAGGAATATTCTACTCACGACTATTTAAGCAAAAAAGAAATGGTTTTGGCAAAAAACATTTTAATTAATTATCAGAATATTCTCAGGAATATAAGAATGCTAACTACCCTGACCCGCACTAAAAATTTGGAACGAATCCTTTTTATGGAAAAAACTTTAAAGGAAATGAATGAACTTCTCAGTGGAATTAACAGCTTATTTACCCATCTTAATGATGCCATTTTAACGAAAAACCCCGTCCTGCTCGAACATATACTTCAAGAAAAGAAAAAATATAAAGAGCTCTCCCGAAAGTTTGCTCAAAAACCTGAAGAATGTCTGATTAAAGGAATTTGCCCGACCCGCTCCTCTTCTCTTTACCTTTCCTTGCTGGATTCTATCAAAGATATTCTCTGGAATATCCAGAAAATTGCTGAGGAATTGAGGAAGTAACGAAAAACAAATCCTGACAAGTATTCAGGATTCAGAATAATTAAGAAAAAACGATAAACCGTTTACAAATTCTGCCCTAAAAATACCACATTTTTAGGGTTTTTTTTGTTTTATTTAAAGAAGCGTTTTTTTCGTAAGAATAGTTTTTTTAGCAACGGGAAAAATAATTTAGCTAAGTTTAACTTTATTAAAATACAGGAAGTGAATACAAAATGGGATTAATGGAATGGAATCCATTTCGGGAACTGGACAGAGAAATGGGCAATTTTTTTGATCGTTCGCCCTGGAGAGGATTTAGCGGCGGCAATCTGCCCCGGTTAAACATCTATCAGACCGATAAAGAGGTTGTCTTAAAAGCAGAGCTTCCGGGTGTTGCCAAAGATGATCTTAATATTTACGTTGATGAAAATTCGGTTCGTTTAGCCGGGCAGATTAAAAGAGACCATGAGTTTAAAGATGAGAATATTTTTCGCACGGAAAGGTACTACGGAAGTTTCTCCCGTTCCATTCCCCTTCCGGTAGAAATTAACTCCGAAGGGGCCAGGGCGCAGTATCGTGATGGAATTTTGTCCATTACCCTTCCTAAAGCTGAACCCGAAAAAATAAAAGGAAGAAGAGTTGATATTCAGTAGCTTTTCACCTGTAGCTGATTTTCCGGGATTGAAAGAGAAAGAGAAGATGACGGGGCTTCCTTCACCAGGGTTTTAACGGTCCATACATACCCGTTACTGCGGATAATTACCGCTCCGTGCAAGTCGGTCCGGTACGTATCCACATTTTTATCCTTTAGTGCTAAGAGAGATTCGGAATGAGGGTGTCCGAAAGAATTCCTGCCCACAGAGATTACGGCTACAGAAGGATTTACGCTATTTAAAAACGCCGGCATCTCGGCCAGGTATCCGCCGTGATGGGGAATTTTTAAAATCTGGCTCTGAAGATTTAGGCCCACATTATTCAGCAAGTTATCCACAGCCCGGGTTTCGATATCCCCGGTTAAAAGAAAACAGACTTTTTTATAACATAGCTGCGCAACCAGAGAATTATTGTTCGGATCGCTCCCGGTTCCGAAAAATAATTTTTCGGGAGGGTTAAAAATTTTAATCTCCAGAGATGGGCCCAAAGTAATCCTATCTCCCGCCTGGAGCATTTTCCGGGGTATTTTATTTCTCCGGGCAGTTTCCAGCAAATTATTGTACTGCTCTAAATCCGCTTTTTCAGGGCTTGTCAGCAGCAACCCGACAGAAAACTTCTCCAGCACTGCCGCAAAGCCGCCAAAGTGGTCCTCATGGGGATGAGAAATTAGAACAGCGTCCAGCTCTCGCACCCGCTTATGCTGTAAAAAGGGCACAACTACACGGGAACCGGGGTCAAAAAGTTCCGCCTCATAAGGCTGTCTTCCCCCGGCATCCAGGAGCAAATGCTTCCCGCGGGGCGTTCGGATATATATGGCATCTCCCTGTCCCACATCGAGAAACACCACCTCCAGTTTGCCCGGAAAATAATAAAACGTCCCTCCCCACCAGATAAATACAAGAACCGGCAGCAAAAGTAAAGCTGTCATACGTAGAACAGGTACACATTTTTGAGGCAGGGGGAGAGGTCTTTTAAAAACAGACACAGAGAGGAGCTCCCGGGAGAAAGAAGCGCCCGTTACAAGCGGACTAAACAACAGCGCGTAGTAGAGAAGAGCTTCCCAAATGCGGGGACTGAAAAGCTCCACGGCAGCAAAAGCAGCCCCTCCCAGAAACTCCGTCAGCCAGGTCATGTAGGCCAGGAGCGGATAAGCGGCCAGGACAAAGAAGGAGCCGGCAGAGGGAAACAGCATGCCTACCAGCGCTGCAAAAAGACCGATCCCCAGCACCAGGGCCATTACCGGTAAAAGAAGCATGTTTGCCACAAATGCTACCAGGGAAACCTCTGCAAAATAGTAAGCACATAGCGGTAAAACACCAAACTGCGCGGCGAGTGTAACGGCTGCCAGAGAAGAAAACTGCCGGCGCCACGGAAACGATGAAAAAAAAGGTGCATTTAGAAAGTCGGATAAACCCTTTTGCCAGGAAGGAGCCACGACAATAATAGCTGCCGTCGCTGCGTAGGAAAACTGAAAACCCGCATTGAAAAGCAGTAAGGGATTATATAAAAGCGTCATTAAACCTGCTGCCGCCAGAGCACTTGGCAGGTCTTTGTCACGGCCCAAGCAGAAAGCCAAAAGACCTGTAAGAATCATGATAAAAGCGCGCAGTGTCGCCGGTTTTAGACCGGTAAGAAGCACGTAGGCAAAAAGAAAAACAGCGGTCAAAAGAAAAAGAGGCCATTTCCTGTTTCCAAGGCCCGTCCTTTTCAAAATAAAAAAAAGAAATGCGGCTACCAAACCGGTATGAAGCCCTGAAACAGCCAGCAGGTGAGAAACACCCGAACGTTGAAAGTATTGCTCCGTCGCCGGGTCCAGGTTGTTCCGCTCCCCGAAAAGCATTCCCGTTAAGAGGCCGGCCTCACGCCGGGGAAGAAAGGCCTCCAGAACGGAAGACATTCTCTGTCTTGTCTGCAAAGCTGCCTGCCGGATCCAGGACAACCTATCTGATACCCCCAGGTCCGCCGCATCAGAAACAGAGCCGTAAAAAACCGCCGCAACACCACGGGTTTCCAGAAAAGAGCGGTAATCAAAACCTCCCGGGTTTCGCCGCACCTCCGGATGATAAAGAACACCCTGCAGGGATATTTCCCGCCCGTAGGAAAAAACCGCATTCTCTTTACTGTTCTCTTCTTGCCCTGTGCGGCTAGCGGTTTTCTTTGCGGCGTCCATCCGGAGCGTAACCCGCACCATACCGCTCACGAGGCACTCCTCTTTCCCGACGATTATCCGTTCCGGACGGAGCAGTAATACTATCTCGCCATCGCGCCAGAGGGGCTCGTCATCCACCATACCTGTCAGAGTACACTTTTCCCCGGCGAATTCCCGGATGTTACCGACCATTTTCTGCAGAAAAAGGTTGCAGGACAGGCTCCCGGCAGCCAGAAAAATCAATAAAAGCGGAATAACGGCAACCGGGCTTTCATTCTTGCGCGCAAGGTTAAATACAACCCAGATCAGCGCTCCAATGAAAAGATATATGCCAGCTGAAAGAGAAAAAAAATAACGTCCCAGGACGATTCCCATAACATAGGCAAAGGTAATAAAAACCAGGAAACGGCCCATGCAATCTACCCCTTACAACAAACTGCAAACATATGGGAATATTTCTATTTTGTTCCTGGTTTTCCTTCTTTGGAGGCCGGGTTGAAGACCCACAGATTTTTATTCCATCAGCAACGCAGCGTGGCAATAAGACGTTTGGGTTTTAGAAGCAGCATAAATGCCTCATCAATACTCCGCACTACTATATCTGCTTTAAAAAGAATATCCGGCGAACATCCTTCAGCTTCCAGAACTGCAATGCCGTTAAAATATAGATGCCTACTTTTTCGGATAACCTATGCAACAAATACCT
>CAYQQF010000171.1:0-4000 GCA_964419485.1 uncultured Dethiobacter sp. | reverse complement strand
GAACCGTTAGAGGTTTTTTTGTTGCCAGGGAGTTTTTTACCGCTTAATTAAACTGGAGAGGTATCTGCACTTTATCTGTTTCGCTGCCGTCTTTTGGGCTGATCCAAAATACTTCAAGTGTTCCTTTTGCATCTGAAGGAGGGACATATCCAATGATCGCCTCGAATTCTCCCCGTCCCGGGGCACCTTCTGTTGCCGTGGCAAACGTTTCTCCCAGAATTTTTCCATCATCTGAGAGCAAGCGAAGGTTGACCGTAGCTTCAAAGACCCGGGCGCTGCCCTGTACAGTCAGCGGGCTGGAGACTGTCTGGTTGGAAACGGGTTCATTGACCCAGATGGGCGGTTCCCATACATTGGACAGGTCTCGAGTAAAAGGCTGTTGTCCAAGCCCTACATGACCCCACCAATCCTTTGATCGTTCGTCCAGAGTTCCTTCTACTTCAAAGGCTACCCGGTCAATTTCCGTAAATTCTGTAAGGGTATTGACAATACTCTGAATTCCCAGCGCTTCTCCGCCCGCTCCTGCGTTGGCATTTAAAACCTCTTTGGAAAAATTTACAGTAGCAAGTTTATCAGCTACACTGATTTCCAATACTTCGGTGTCGGGCGGGAGGACGGCAAAAGCCCCTTTGGTTTGCGGAGTTCCTCGGATCAGTTCTTGCACGGCTGTTTCCAGGATGCGGGATGTCTCTTTTACGGTATGCACTTCCCGCACCAGGTACATATCGGTATCGGAATATTTTATATAGTACACGGCAACATCCGTTACCGCCGGATCATCTTTTACAGGTGGCGGGGCAGGCTTTTCTTCAGGAGTCCCGCAGCCCGTGAAAGATAGTATTGCAACAATGAGAAAAAAAATTCCAGCGAACCGTTTCATTGATATGCCCTCTTTTTGAAAAAAAGCTAGCGGATAGACGATAAAGACGTTTTCCATTAAGTATGGAATTATTTTACTTCTGAGTTGTTTGTTGCTGTATTTATTATATCCAAAATTATTGTTTGTGTATATATTATGCAGAAAAAGTAAAACTAAAAAAAGGGGGCTGATTGGATGACTATCGGAAAAAGTTTAAAGACAACTTTGTCCAGCCTGAAAAGCGTCCAGGCAAGTCTGGAATCTTTTGCTCTGCAGACAGATAACCCGGCAGCTAAAGATATGTTTACCCAGTTTGCCGATCAGGCCAAAACGATGGTACAGGGATTACAAAGCAGGGTAATGGAAATTGAGAATCAGGAGCCCCAGTATAAAGGCTCTTGAGGTTTAGTACTACAGAACGTTATTTTGAGAGAACTCGCTTAAAAGGCGGGTTTTTTTTATGCTTTTTACCCAACAAATGCTGCTTTTTGCTATACACAGGTAACATAATTTTGTCTTTATGAATAGTATATTCAAGGATAATACCGGAAAGGAGGATGTCCCAGTGCAGCAGTTTAAGTATTTTTTTACAGAACTGTGGCTGGATGACAGGGGCCAGGGAAAGGTTGAATACGGTCTGGTTATGGCCTTTATTGCCTCAGTGATTTTGGGGGCTCTCAGCTTGCTGGGGTAACCGGGAATGATTTCAACCTGTGATCCGCATGTTAAGTGAATTCAAGCAGCGGCAGGCCCTGCCGCTGGAAACGAGGTGAAAAGTTTGAACGGCTATTTTCTTATCACTCTGCCCTTAATGGCCTATATTGTAGCGGCCTGCTATTGCGATATTCGCTACAAGGCAATTTTTAACTGGCTGAATATACTATTTTTCACCTTGGCATTAACGGTTCAATTCTGGACCGGCGGTTTAAGCGGACTTTCCACGGCCATAACAGGGATGCTGGCAGGATTTGTAATACTGCTCATCCCTTACCGTAAAGAATGGGCCTGCGGGGGAGATGTAAAATTTCTTTTTACAATTGGAGCTTTTATAGGACCTTCACAAGTTTTTTTTTCAAGTCTTTACGGTCTTGTTATATTGGGTATTACTACGATTATATATTTGTTAATTCGTAAAAAACTTGGTCAATTATTTGCCACTGCAGTTATTTGTATTTATAGTTGTGAAAATGTCGATACAAAAAAAAGGCTGAATATTGCTGAACGTCTTCCGCTGAGCGTCTTTTTTTGATTGGGGACGTTGCTTTACTGGTTATATACTGTTTTATTGCTCTGAAAAAAGTTGACGATTTACTTTTGTTTCATCTTCTTTCTCCTTCAAGTAAAGCTGTAAGAACGGTTGCCTTTGAAAGGAGGTGAACAAAAAATGGCCATCGTAGCCATTCCTTCGGGTGACAGGCTGCAACTTAGAGTGCAGGTGGGGACGGACCCCCAGAGCGGTAATCCAATTTACCGGAATCGGTCCTGGTCCCGTGTCAAACCGGGAGTAACGGATGAAAACGTCTACGAATTTGCAGCCAAACTGGGTGAGCTGGGAGCGGATGAGCTGGAGAGCATTTCCAGAATAAAAACCGTAACGCTGCTGGATGACGGTAGCTAGTTAAATGTTTAAGACGGCAAAAACAAGAGAAAGGAGAATCCTTATATGGCCAGAATATTAAGGATGAACTTCCGTACTGCTGGCGGAAGGGCAGCATCGATTACTGTGCAAAATCCTGTCGAAAACCCTTCAGCCGGTGATGTTGATGCAGCCATGGATATGGTAGTAAACAATGATATATTTGATACTTCTACAGGGGCGATTACGGAAAAAGTAAATGCCGTGGTAGTGGCCACCGAAGAGGAAGAAATAATCAATTTTGAAGAGTAATAGCAGTGTGAATTGTGTCGTTAGGGATAGCAACTTGAAACTATGGCCCGAATTTCCCGGGAAATAGTGTTATTGTAGAAAGAGGAGAGGCGGCATGTTGTCATGCTGCCTCTTTATTATTGTTTTCAGACGATGTACTCCACTTTCCCGCCGTCAAAAAGCCCGGAAACGGCCGGGATAAAGAGATCTTTTATTTTTTGGTATATACCGGGAGGATAGAGATATTTTCCATAACCGAACTGTCCGTATTTATACTTTCTTTCTTTTTCTTCCAGAGGCAGAGACGAATGGGGAAAAATGGAAAGAATATTTTTTTTCCCCCTTGCCGTAAAGCGGTGAGCGATAATTTCAAAAGTAGTATCTTTGTTTTCCTCCGGAAAAGGGACAGTTTTCCAAAGGGAAGCTATCTCCTCCAAAAGGTTCAGGTACTCCTTTTCCCATCCCTCAAAGATAAACACCGGTGCCAGAAGAAATCCCACAGGGTAACCAGCTTTTTTCATTTCCAGGGCTGCCCGGATCCTTTCTTTGACTTTGGGAACCCCTGCTTCATAGCTTAGAACAATACTGGATACATTGATGCTGAAACGAGCGTGAGTTTTCCCATTGTGTTTGATTTTCAAAAGGCTTTCCACATTTGTTTGTTTAGTAGCAAAGCGAAAAAAGCCTTTTTCCGTAGTGGAAAAAAACTTGATGGCCCGGGCGAGCGAACCGCTGTACTCTTCCACGGCCAGAGGGTCTGATGTTGCGCTTCCCTCGAAAAACGTTTCTTCGGGGAGCCTGTTTTGAATATACTGTCCGGCTTTTTCCAGAATATCTTCGACATTAACGTAAAGACGCAGGTAGGGACGGGGTCCCAGAGTCGTATGCAGGTAGCAGTATTGGCAGAGACCGGGGCAGCCGGTAGCCAGAGGCAACTGGTAATGGGCCGAAGGCCTGCATCCGGCAAAATTCAAGGTCCGGCGAACTCCGATTACCAGTGTTTTTTTGGCCTCCAGGAATCGCCTGGCAGGGGTATCTCCCGGTAAAACCTTTACCCTGTTGTGAGAGGATGTATATTTTACTGCTTTTCCTTCCCGCTGGAACCGGTCCAGAAGTTTTTTTCCCAGAGGATAATCCAGGGCTTCTTTTTCAAAAAAAATTCTGTCCGGAATGTACATTTGACGACTTCCCCGTTTAAATAATTATCATTTTACTTTTTTATTTTTCTCTTAGGGGGAAGAAAATATGTTGAAGTTAGTCGGCGAAAATATTTT
>CAYQQF010000170.1:0-4076 GCA_964419485.1 uncultured Dethiobacter sp. | reverse complement strand
AAGCAAAATCATTTTTGGCGGAGATGAATACCAACTTCGACAGACGAAAATTACGCAACCCGCAATGCTGACGGCCAGTATGGCTATTTTAGCTGTTCTCAAGGAAAAAAGACTCTTTCCGGAGGGGACAGCCGGTTTAAGCCTGGGAGAGTACAGTGCTCTGGTTTGTGCGGGATCTTTAAAGTTTGCCGATGCACTTCCTCTGGTCCAAAAAAGAGCGATTTATATGCAGGAGGCGGTCCCTTCAGGAAAGGGTGGAATGGCGGCTATTTTAGGCTTAAGTTCCGAGGAGGTTATTTCTTTATGCCGGGAGGCTCTTCCCTTTGGTCATGTAGAGCCCGTCAATTTTAACTGTCCCGGTCAGATCGTTATCGCCGGCTACAGGGAAGCCCTGGAAGAAGCCTGCCGCCTGGCAAAAGAAAAAAGGGGCAGAGCTGTTATGTTATCGGTCAGCGCACCTTTTCACAGCTGCCTGCTGAAATCTATCGAAGGGAAGATGACTTCTCTTTTGGAGAATATTCCTATCAGAAAGCCGGTTATTCCCTTTGTAGCCAATATCAATGCGCAGTATTTGGACGATCCGGAAGAAATAAAGGCTTCCCTTGTTAAACAGGTATTCAGCCCTGTTTTGTGGGAGAACTCTATTGAGTTTCTAATCGAAGAGGGCTATACTTCCTTTGTTGAAGTTGGGCCCGGTCGAGCTTTAACCGGGTTTATGAAAAAAATTAACAGGAAAGTATCGGCTCTCCATGTTGAAGACGTGAAAACCTTAGAGAAGCTGTTAAATCACCTGGAGGAGGTTGCGCTGTGACTTTGCAGGGGAAAGTAGCCATTGTAACCGGCGGCTCCCGGGGTATCGGGAAAGAGATTGCCTTAACTCTTGCCCGGGCGGGGGCTGCGGTGGTGATAAACTATCAACGGGAAACCGCCGCGGCCGGAGAAGTTTTACAAACAATCGAAGCTGCCGGGGGAAAAGGCTTGCTGGTTCAGGCCGATGTTACCGTTTTGGCTGAATGCGAGAAAGTGGTCAGGGCAGCCCTTGATCATTTTGGGAGAATTGATATACTGGTTAATAATGCCGGTATCAGGAGAGATACCTTACTGGCATTAATGAAAGAGGAAGATTGGGATATTGTAATAAGTACCAACCTTAAAGGTATGTTTAACTGCTGTAAAGCTGTTCTCAAGCCTATGTTAAAACAAAAAAGCGGAGGCCGGATTATAAATATTTCTTCTCTAGCCGGATTGGTTGGCAATAGCGGGCAGACAAACTATGCTGCTGCAAAGGGAGGCGTAATCGCATTTACAAAATCTCTGGCCAGGGAACTTGGCAAAAGAGCAATAACAGTAAATGCGATAGCCCCGGGATTTATAGAAACAGAAATGACAGATGATTTGCCGGAAGCCGTTAAAAGTAAGGTTTTATCCCACGTAGCTTTGGAAAGGTATGGGAAGCCTGAAGAAGTGGCCGAAGTCGTTCTTTTTTTAGCTAAAGGTGCGGGCTATTTGACAGGATCTGTAATATCAGTTGATGGGGGTCTTTCCCTATAATTGTACAGTAATAAGTGATTTGTTCTGGAGGGAGGTGAGTGGAGGTGGAAGTTTTTGAAAAAATTAAGGGTCTTATTTCCGAACAGCTTGAGGTGGATGAAGAAAAAATTGAAATGAAAACAACATTTGAAGATATTGATGCTGATTCACTGGATGTTGTCGAATTAGTAATGGCTTTGGAAGAAGAATATAATCTGGAAATTGCCGACGAGGAAGTTGAAAAGATTAAAACTGTTGGAGATATTGTTAACTATATTGAAAAGCAGATATCCTGAAAAGGTTATTTTGCTGGTGAACTATTATAGCTTATTTAAGAAGTGTTTGAGATGAGGTGCAGTTTTTGGAGCGCAGAGTAGTAGTTACCGGGGTGGGTGTAGTTTCACCCATTGGTAAAACAAAAGAGGAGTACTGGGAAAATCTTCTTAAAGGTAAAAACGGCATTAAAAGAGTTGAACAATTTAAAGATTATGCTTCACAAATTGCCGCGGTAGTTGAAGATTTTTACCCTGAAGACTATATGGAAAAACGGGACGTCAAAAAGATGGACCGTTTTACCCATTTTGCCCATGCTGCTGCTTCAATGGCCCTGAAGGATGCCTTCCTTGATTTGGACAAAGTTGAGGATAAAAATAAAGTTGGCGTAATAATTGGTACCGGTATCGGAGGTATTAACACGATTGAAACGCAGTTAAAAGTTCTCTTGGAAAAGGGCCCCCGGCGTGTCAGCCCCTTTCTTATACCCATGATGATTGCCAATATAGCTGCCGGTTATATTTCGATTGTTTATGGGATCCGGGGACCCAATACAACCATTGTAACTGCCTGTACCAGCGGAACGCATGCTCTGGGAGAGGCGTTTCGTATCATTAAAAGAGGAGATGCGGATATTATGCTTGCCGGGGGAGCGGAGGCTCCATTGACATCGGTTGCTTTTGCCGGTTTTTGTGCATTAAGGGCGATGTCTACCCGCAACAGTGAACCGCAAAAAGCCTCCCGTCCCTTTGATTTGCACAGGGACGGTTTTGTCATCGGTGAAGGGGCCGGTGTTTTAGTCCTCGAGACTCTGGAAAATGCCCTGGCCAGGAACGCGGTTATTTATGGAGAAATAGCGGGTTACGGTATGTCGGCAGATGCCTACCATTTAACTGCGCCTGATCCTCAAGGGGAGGGTGCTTACCTCAGCATGCAGAAGGCCTTAAAGGAAGCCTCTCTTGAACCCGAATCCGTAGATTACATAAATGCGCACGGCACTTCTACCATCTACAATGATAAGATGGAAACGCTGGCTATTAAAAGACTGTTTGGAGATCATGCCTATAAACTGGCTGTCAGTTCAACAAAATCAATGGTGGGACATTTGCTTGGTGCTGCGGGAGGAGTAGAGATGGTAGCAACCCTCTTGAGCATGAAGCAGGGGATTATTCCTCCGACTATTAATTATGAATTTGAAGATCCGGATTGTGACCTTTTTTATGTTCCGAATAAACCCTGCGCAAGAAAGATCAATGTGGCTATTTCCAATTCCTTTGGTTTTGGCGGAACAAATGCTTGCCTTTTGGTCAAGGCAATTAATCTGCCGGAGGAGGTTTAATTTTGCCGCCCAAGGAAATCGAAGAATTTCTGGAGAAGGTTAAGTGGCCGGTTAAGAATTTGGCCCTTTATCAAGAAGCATTGACACATTCCTCTTATGCTTATGAAACTCAGGATTCAAACAACAATGAACGACTGGAATTTTTAGGAGATGCTGTCTTAGAACTGGTTATTTCCGAATATTTTTTTAAAACATTTCCGGATTATTCCGAGGGTCAGCTAACCCTGATGTGCCACCAGGTGGTAAATGAAAAAGCTCTTGCTTTAATAGCCAGGGATGTAAATCTGGGTTTGTATCTCAAACTGGGAAAGGGAGAACTATTAAGCGGGGGCTCTGAGAAACCTTCTTTACTGGCAGATGCTCTGGAGGCTCTGATAGGAGCTCTTTTTATCGACCTTGGTTATTCCAAAGCAAAAGAGCTTGTTATCGCTCTCTTTATTCCAGTTTTAAAAGCGGCTGAAGAAGGTGTCCTGCCGCTTACAGATTATAAGACCATACTTCAGGAAAAATGTCAGTCCGACTTTGGCAAGACTCCAGTTTATGAAATTGTGTGCGAATTTGGACCGCCTCATGCCAAAACTTTTGAAGCGGTTGTCAAGATAGAATATAAAGTCGTAGGGAAAGGCAGGGGTAAAAGTAAGAAGGAAGCGGAGCAGTCGGCAGCAAATGATGCGTGGTTAAACTTCAGCAAAGATAAGAGTTTTTCCCCCTCCTAAGAAGGAACTCCTTTTTTTCTTGCGAATATGAAAAAATGGCAGAGATAAACCTGCTGTAAGCGAAGCAGGTTTCCCTTTTTAATTATTTGGCGAGGTAAAACAATGCGTCTAAAATCTTTGGAGATTATTGGGTTTAAATCATTTTCAGAGAAGGTTGAATTGAAATTTTCTCAGGGTATTACTGCCATAGTAGGCCCCAACGGTTGTGGCAAAAGCAA
>CAYQQF010000169.1:0-4148 GCA_964419485.1 uncultured Dethiobacter sp. | reverse complement strand
ACGATCTTGTTTTTTTACTGGAAAATGTAAAACAAGCCGGTGTCCAGGCTATCCTGGAGTGCCTGCAAAAACCTGATTTTTTGCTGGACCTGGAAGCTTCGGGGTATGACCCGGACAGCACAGGCAAAGTTCTGACGTAACGACTCCCAGGTCGAAGCCGGAATGACGGGTCTGGAATAAAAAACAGCAGAAAGGATGAATCAAATTGGATAAAAAGACACGTACGATAAGTGTACTGATGACAGCGCTTCTTGCATTAATACTTCTGGCGGGCTGCGGAGGGGGGAACCAGTCTCCCGGTTCGGAACCGTCAGGGGAACAGGGTAATGGCCAGCCTGCTGCTTCTCCGGTTGAGATGACGGTTTCAGCGGCAGCCAGCCTGACGGATGTCATGGAAGAAATCAAAGGGCTGTATGAAGCGAAAAGCGGTAATACCCTGATGATGAATTACGCTTCTTCCGGCGCTCTGCAGCAGCAGATTGAACAGGGGGCACCCGCAGATGTCTTTCTCTCTGCCGCTCAGCGACAAATGGACATGTTGCAGGAAAAGGAACTCATTGACGAGGAAAGCAGGATTGACCTGCTGGAAAACGGTGTTGTCTTAATTGTTCCCGGTGATGGCGCAAATGAGGATATTGCTGATTTTCAGTCTCTGGTATTGGATTCTGTTAATCGTTTGGCCATCGGCGAACCGGAAAGCGTGCCGGCAGGCCGTTATGCGAAAGAAGTTCTGGTCAGTCTGGAGTTGTGGGATACTTTGGAGGCAGAAGAAAAACTTATTTTGGGCAAGGATGTGCGCCAGGTCCTTACTTATGTGGAAACAGGTAACGTAGACGCCGGGATAGTTTATATGACGGATGCACTTTCCTCCGAACAGGTCAAAGTTGTTGCCGCTGCTCCTGCTGGTTCTCATACGCCCGTAACCTACCCTGCTGCCATCGTAAAAGGTTGTGCCGAGCGGGAGGCTGCAGAAGATTTTATGGCCTTTTTGCAGAATGAGGAAACTGCGGCTGTATTCGAGAAACATGGTTTTACTTTCATTGCAGGAAAGCAGGCTGAATAATGAATTTGTTGCCCCTTTGGATCTCTCTTAAAACAGCCGTATCAGCCACCTTGTTAGCTTTTATTCTGGGTATAACGGCTGCAAAATTTATGTCCGTCTACCGGGGCAGGTTTAAGGGCGTGCTGGACGGCGTGCTTATCCTGCCCCTGGTTCTCCCTCCAACGGTAGTGGGGTTCCTTTTGCTGGTTTTGTTCGGGAGGCACGGCCCTCTGGGACAGCTCTTATCTTCACTGGGCACATCGGTTATTTTTAGCTGGAGCGCCACGGTTATCGCCGCTACGGTGGTAGCTTTTCCTTTGATGTACCGGACAACCCTGGGTGCTTTTGAACAGGTAGACCCCAATTTGCTGGACGCGGCCCGTACCATGGGAGTTCCGGAAAGAAGTATTTTTACCGGGATAACCATACCGCTGGCCTGGCCCGGTATTGCTGCCGGGACAATCCTGGCCTTTGCCCGGGCTCTGGGTGAGTTTGGAGCAACATTAATGCTGGCCGGCAATATTCCCGGTAAGACCCAGACCATCCCTTTAGCCATCTTTTTTTTAGTTGAGTCGGGACAGCGGACAAAAGCGGCCGTCTGGGTCATGATAATTATTATTATTTCGCTGGTAACGATAACAGGCCTGCATTACTGGACTAATCGTCAGATTCCGGCTGGCGGACGGACGGAGAAGTAAAAGAGGGGAGATAAGTCATACCATGACCTTAACAGTGGATATAGAAAGAGATTTGCCAGGCTTTTCTTTACGGGTGTCGTTTACCTGCCGGGGAAAAACCCTGGGCCTGCTGGGCAGTTCCGGTTCCGGTAAAAGTATGACTCTGCGCTGTATCGCCGGCCTGGACAGACCTTCCAGGGGGCGCATTACTTTGGGAGAGCGGGTTCTGTTTGACTCCGAAGCAGGTATAAATTTGCCCCCGCAGCAGCGCAGAGCAGGATTTCTGTTTCAAAACTATGCTCTTTTCCCCCATTTAACGGTAGCCGGAAATATTGCCATGGGGCTGCGGAGTATGGAGAAGCAAGAGCAAGAAAAAATCGTCAAAGAGATGATAACCAGGGTAAAACTGGATGGTCTGGAAGACAGAGTTCCCCGCCAGCTTTCCGGCGGGCAGCAACAGCGTGTTGCCCTGGCCAGGGCTTTAGCCCTGCAGCCGCAAGTGTTGCTGCTGGATGAACCCTTTTCAGCCCTGGACAGTCATCTGCGGAATGAAATGGAGCACGAACTGAAGTTGTTATTAAACAGTTTTACCGGCTCTTCCGTCTTTGTCACGCACAACCTGGAAGAGGCCTACCGTCTCTGCCCCGACCTGTTGTTGCTGGAAGACGGCAAAGTAATTGCCGGCGGTCCCAGGGAGGATATCTTTAACAGACCTCCAAACATAGCAGCCGCCCGTCTAACGGGATGTCGGAACCTGTCAAGAATTAAAGTCTTGCCGAATAATACGGTGGAAGCCCTGGACTGGGGCTGTCTTTTGCGGATAACTGCAGACAATATGATTGAGAGGGCAGACTATGCGGGAATCTCCAGCCGGCATATACGTCCGGCCGGGAAAGATGATCTTATCAATACAGTGTTTTGCCAGGTGGTAAATGTAATAGAATCGCCCAGCCAGACAACACTAATCGTTAAGCTGGTTGGTGGTGAGACAAATAATAAGAGCTGTCTGGAGTTATCCATCCCCAAAGAAGAATGGCAGCAGATAGCTGCTCAACGTTTTCAAAGCCCCGATGTAATGAAATTATACTTGCCTCCGGAAAGAATATTTTTGACTTTTTAGAGCAGGGAAGAAGGAATATCATCTTATATGAAGAACATTTTAAATGTGCAGGCGGTTTCTTGTTGAAGGATATTTCAAATGAGATCGCCCGATGATTTGCTTCACCTGCTATCACCTTCCGCAGGTCCAAGTTCTTCTTCATTTTTTCATGCCGGAAGGCCGGCTTGTTCATGTAGCGCTTTTAATACCCGGAGCCTTTATACAAGGCGCCGTTATCAAGTACTATTAGGTCGATATGCCCTTAGGTCTATATTGACATAATGAATTTTTGCATTTATACTAAAAAAGTAATTGTGGTAAAGTGTAGGGGGCGCTCGTGAAAATTTTCTTTAGTAGGGGGTGAACCGGTAGACGGAAATCTTTTTTTGTGTTGTGCAGAATAGAACTTTTGGAGGTGAAAGTATATGAAGAAAGCCATGTTCCTTGACAGCTCAAAATGCATGGGATGTAAAGCCTGCCAGGTGGCCTGCAAACAATGGAATGAACTGCCGGCAGATGATGTTGAATTTGTTGGTTCTTACGAGAGTCCGCAGCAGTTTTCAGGTAATACCTGGACGCGGATACGGTTTAAGGAATATCTTGATACGAATGGAGAAATGCAATGGATATTTACCAAGTTGGGTTGTATGCATTGCACGGATGCAGCATGTGAAAAGGTTTGTCCGGTTCAAGCCATCAGCCATACAGACTTTGGTACAGTAGTGACCGACGTAGAAAAATGTATCGGCTGTGGGACTTGTGTTGCCAACTGTACTTTTAAAGTGATCGCCTTCGATGCGGAAGCCAAGTTGCCCAAGAAGTGCACTTTCTGCTATGACCGGCTTGCTGTCGGTGGAATTCCGGCCTGCGCAAAGACCTGTCCCTCTGGTGCAATTACCTTTGGTGATCGTGACGAAATAATTGCTCTGGCCCAGGAACGGCTGAACGAAGTGCGCAGCGGGTCTTTCCCCAATGCCGATCTTTATGGCATTGACGAGCTCAGCGGAATGGGTATGATTTACTTACTTGAAGAAGGAAAAGATAATGCAGAAGAGAAGTATGGCCTGCCTTCCACTCCGCAGGTATCAACGGCAGCGCTTATCTTAAACCTTGCGTTCAAGCCGCTTATGGTTTTGCCTGCAGCGGCAATGGGCTTAGCTGTGTGGTTTAATAAATTTGAAACGGTTAAAGATAAAACGGAATAGGAGGGGTAAGAGTGAAACTAAAGCGTCGGACATTTCTCAAGATATTAGGCTTGACGGGTGCCGGGCTTGTAGCAGGCTGTAGTAAACCGGAAGGCGAAGTAGTAGGAGAGATAGAAGAGGCCGCT
>CAYQQF010000168.1:0-4154 GCA_964419485.1 uncultured Dethiobacter sp. | reverse complement strand
TACCCCCCCGGTGCCACATAAGCTTCTCCCGGCAGAATCTTCTCTTTACCGCGCGCTTCCCGGACTTTTAAACCTGAAACTCTATCCAGCCTTTTGGCCAGAGAGTCCGTAAATCCCGGAGGCATATGCTGCGTAATGAGTACTGCTGCAGGCAGGTCTCCGGGAAAAGCCCGGATCACGTCTTCCAGGGCACGGGGACCGCCTGTAGAGGCGCCAATCGCCACGACATAGCACAAAGCCCTTTCTGCAGCAGCGCGGGGCAAAGATCTGACCGGGCTTTTGCTAAAAACTTCTTGAGCATCCTTCTCTACGAATTTCCCGAAAGTCTCTGCACGGGGATAAAGACGCGCTCCTGCGGCTGCTTTGATCTTTTGAGGAAGCATAACTTTAAGTTCTTCCGCGCTCTGCCCTTTAAAAAGAGAGGGTTTGGCCACAAAATCTACGGCACCTGCAGAAAGGGCCTCCAGGGTTATTTCGCTTCCCTTTTGAGTATGGCTGCTCACCATGATAACGGGGAGAAGTCTCTTTTCCATTAATCTCCGAAGTGTTGCCAATCCGTCCAACCTGGGCATTTCAACGTCCAGAGTCATGACATCGGGCTGCAGAAGCTCTTGTTTCCGCAGGGCATCTTCTCCGTCGCGAGCAATGCCGGCCAGGTCAAGTTCACTATCACCGCTGATAATATCGCTGATAAATTTGCGCATAAAGGCAGAATCATCAACAACAAGTACTCTAATTTTTTTTCCTTTCATTTTCATCCTCGCTCACAACAGCATTTTCTTGATCATTTTTTACAAAATATAGGAATAAATTTGCTTTGCCTCTACCAAAAATAAAAAAAAAGCACCTAAAATCCCGCCTAAGGATTATCGGCAACCATTTTTTAAAGCTCTTTTTCTCCTTTCCCAACCGTAGAAATAAGTACTTTCCCGGAATCGACAAAAAGCCGCATTGTACGTCCGTAATTTCCTCCCACATCAAGTCCCACCATGGGTATCCCTATCTCTTTCAATATCCTGATAACAGCTTCAATGTTTTTTTCGCCAACACTTACGTTTTTTTTCTGAAAAGCAAAAAGCTGACTTCCCCCGGCAACTTTTGCCTGAAAGCGAGCTCTTTTTGCACCCAATTTTTCCATCTCAGAGGCCAGAAAAGGAATAGCTGTATCGGCAAACTTTGCCTTGTTAAAAAAGCCCTCCTTGTTTTTAAACTGTGTACTGTCGGAAAGAAGAATATGAGCAAGACCGCCTATCCTGGTTACATAATCATATAAGGCTATCCCCACGCATGAACCCAATCCGACGGTGATAATAATACCCTGCTCCTTTTGTACAGCCAGATCAGCAATCTTTACCTTAATGACATTATTAGTGTTGTTTTCCATGGGATCACCCAAGTCCCAAAAGTGCAAAGATTTTTTCCAATGCTCCGTAATCGGGAATAATGAGTATATTTCCTCCAATCTGGCTTTCCTTCGTATTGAGCGTCGTCCGCAGAAGAACCACTTCATCATCGGTAAGATGGGCTTCAGCTATTACTGTAGATATAATTGCTGCGGACATATCTACGGCAATCTGTGGAGGAGACGGCATAAGTTTAAGCTCTGTCATCAAGGAAATAGCGTTTAAATAAGATGACGTCAGGATATTTCCTACTTCAATAAGCGCGGAAACACCCATCTCATCCAGCTCTCCTTTCACCCCAGGCATCAAGCTTGTAATCAGGTTCGATGCGCTGTCCAGCGAAAGGGCAAAAAGAATGGTTAAATTGACATCCCCCTCGGCTTCGATATATACCCCGGCCACTGTAACCTCTCCTCCCCCCAGAAAATCCGGGACATCCTGGAGAGGCACCAGTGTGGCTACAGGAACATCCATATCTATCTTTTCTTCTCCCAACATTCGGGAAAGAGAAGTAATCGCATTTCCTACACCAATATTGGCAAGTTCTTTGAGTACATCAAGCATATTATCATCAATTTTTTTAACCACTGCTAGAGTTTCACCTCGTTTCCGGGGACTGCTCTAACCAACCACTTTTTGCAGAGCTTCCACAATCCGATCAGGCTGGAAAGGTTTAACGATAAAATCCTTTGCCCCTGAATTTAACGCTTCAATAACCAGTGCTTTCTGTCCCTTTGCGCTGACCACAACAATTTTGGCTTCCGGATCTTTTTCCATAATTTTTTTAATAGCCGTAATACCATCCATATTGGGCATAGTGATGTCCATAGTTACCAAATCGGGTTTGGTTTCCAGGTATTTTTCTATAGCCTGTGCTCCATCCTCCGCTTCACCGACAATTTCATATCCGTTTTTTGCCAGTACATTACGTAAGGTCATCCGCATGAAGGCGGTATCATCAGTGATTAAGATTCTCTTTCCCAATATTAACCCTCCCATCTTCAAGCAAGCCGGCCACATCCAGGATAAGAGTCACCCTCCCGTCTCCCAATACTGTTGCTCCGGCGATCCCTTTCGTATCATTTAGAAAACTGCTCAGGGATTTAATGACAACCTCCTGCTGTCCAATTAGTTCATCGACCATGAAACCAACTTTTTTATCGCCTGTCTGGACAACCACAACAGGATACATATCCTGTTCCTCAAAGAAACCCATTCCAAGCCCTTCTTTTAAACAATTAAGCGGCAGAACCTCTTCCCTGAGCGTGATAACTCTGCCCTGTTGAACAGTCCTTATTTCCCGGGGTTCAATAAAAAGATTCTCTCGTATAGCCTCAATAGGGATGGCATAAACTTCTTTTCCGGCTTTCACCATCAGTGTTCTGATAATTGCCAGAGTCAGCGGCAATCTGAGAATAAATTTTGCTCCCTTTCCCGGTTCACTTTTTACTTCTACAGTCCCATTTAAAGCTTCGATGGAAGTTTTAACGACATCCATTCCCACACCTCGGCCCGAAATATCCGTCACTTCCGCAGATGTACTGAACCCGCTGCTGAAAATCAGCCGCACAGCCTCGTCGGGTCCCAGTAAATCTGCTTCTTCCCGGGTAATTATTTTTTTCTGCAGCGCTTTTTCTTTTATCCTTTGAGGATCGATTCCGGAACCGTCATCTTCTACGCTTACAACAACATGGCTGCCTTCGTGATGTGCCTCCAGATAAATTTTGCCCACCGGGTTTTTCCCTTTTCTTCTTCTTTCTTCTTCTCCTTCAATCCCGTGATCTACCGCATTTCGCAGCAGGTGAACCAGGGGATCACCGACCTGGTTTACAATGGTGCGGTCCAGTTCCGTCTCCTCTCCGGAGATAATCAGCTCCACTTCTTTACCTCTCTCCTTGCTCAGATCACGCACCATGCGGGGAAAACGATCAAACACTTGCTTGATGGGGACCATGCGCAATGTCATAACTGCACTCTGGAGTTCCGTTGTAATCCTCTCCAGCTGCTCCAGAGAACCTTCCAGCTGTTCATTCTTAATCTGTTTACCCAGTTCCAGCACCCTTGTGCGGTTAATAATCAATTCGCCGACAAGGTTTACCAGGGCATCAAGCTTGGCTGTCTCCACCCTGACTGTCTTCTCCGAGGAACGGTTTAACGTAGAAGGTCTTGCCTTTTTAAAGGCTTCGGAGAAACTACCTGTACCGGCCCCGCTACCGGACTTTCGCTCTTTTTCTTCCGCACTCACCGCAGTTTTTAGCCCTTCTCCCGGCGACCGGGTCTCCTTTTTTTCTTTTCCGGATTTGACCGCAGCCTGCGCTTCTTTTTCCGGTGCAGACGCCTCCCGCTGGTCCTCAAGATCAACGGATGAGATCGTTACTTTTTCAATTTCAGCGATATTTTCAATACTTCTTTGCAGCTCAGTAATATCCAAATCTTGCTTCCCAAGCAACAAGAATGAAAAATCCAAATCAAATGTTTCTTCTTCCATAGCTTGTAAAGACGGAAGCGTTTTAATTATTTCTCCCTGCTTCTCCACAGCCTTGCACACCATATATGAACGTACGGATTTTAATAATGACCCTTCCCGCAGCCGGACATTGATAATATAAGATTTTTCCCCTCTGAAAACAGCATCTTTCAGCATTTCTTTCTCAAATTCATTAAGTGAAGTGAGCAGTTTATCTCCGGCTGCATCTATTTGAGTTCCTTGTTCCCCTTGATTATTCTCCGGAGCAGCAATTATTTTATCTT
>CAYQQF010000167.1:0-4158 GCA_964419485.1 uncultured Dethiobacter sp. | reverse complement strand
CCGGACATCCCCCGGTACATCTCCCGCACTGGATACACCCAAGCAGGTCGTATTTCTGAATAAAGCTCTCCATTACTGTATTCAAATCTGTATTCATCTTCATACCTCACTTCAGGATTAACATCACACCCGAAACCTTGTTCCGGGAGTTCCGAAGCTCTACCCCGGGTTTCCTGTTTAAACCTGCTCAAACTAGTAAAGCAAAAACTTGAAACCACCTCCTAGCTTCTTCACCCCCCCTTTCTTTCAGTAATTTTTACTTTTTTCCCTGACAGGTAAAGGAATTCATAAAGGATCTCAAAAACTTGTTTTCGACACTGAAAATAGAAATCCTGCTTCTTTTTAAGATTAAAATATTATTATACTTTTCTTAATTTGTTGAAAAAAACCATAAAAATTAATACTGCGTTAAAAAGGAAAAAAATCTACAGAAAACACTATATTTATTGAAAAAAAGTAATTTACATAATATTTGTTATAAAATATAACTTTTTTTACATTTTATTCATATAAAAAAAAGGATTACCATTTTCCATGTCGAATAATTAATATTAATTTTTTATTTGTTGCGGAGGTGCTTATATAAAAATGAATTCTGAAGAAAAGTGTCTAATCTCCCGAATTGAAAATTTAAGAAAACAGCTCAATCAAAATACTAATATACCGCCTAGCCGCCCTGGAACTTGTGCAAAAACATACGCTTTAAGCCTGGAATTGGACAAGCTTATCTTTCAGTATATGAAAGTATTTCAGAAAATAACATAAAAACATATTTTTACAGCGGCAGTTTCAAGGTTACCCTTTCATCTCCGACCCTTCTCGTATATTTAAATCCATCAAAGTGTTCCAGCAATACCTGGGCAGACCTCCTTGAACCCTTAATTAAATCCCGATACTGTCCTAAGGTAATAGTGTGATGACCCCGAAAATAATCCTTCAGTGTCTCCAGGCATCTTTGATAAGTTGCACTATCAAGGTAAAAATCTTCCGCTACTTTAACAATAGTACCCATAAAAACAAGATAGTCCAGCAGGTTCTCTCCTTCTTCTACGGACAGCTCCAAAGATTCCCGCATCTCCCTGAGATTTACGTGATTTAATCCCGCTTGCTGGAAAATTGTCTTCATGCAGTCCAGCTTCTTTTCCTGGATCTTGGTCGGTTTCGGAGCAAACCCGTGGCGCGCAACCAGCTCTCCGTGAATCTGAATCATTTCTTTTTCTTTCAGATAATCAAGAAAGGCGTCATAAGCGCGGTTGGTAATTTGACGTGGCAGCAGCCCTGCCACGCGGGCTTTGGAAATGCCGGGAGAAAGCGTTTTTCTCTTATGGTAGCGCTCTATTCCTTCCAAAACGCTATTAACCCAGTTTTCCCGGGTACCGGCTGTAATGTAGAGCTCTCCCAAAAGAGCGATCTCCTTTTGTGCCAAAGCTTTTTCCAAAAGCTCGCCCAGCGGTTCCACCCCCAATTTCGTCAGGCGAGATAACTCGTGGAGGGTCGCTCCGCCGGCAGTTTTCATCTTTTGCAGAATAAAAGGCAGTGGATCTTCTTTGTTAAGCTCCTGGAGCGTCTCCAAAACCTCTTTTTTAAAACGCTTATGCCGGAGAGGACGCTCGTCCAGGACAATCCCCCCTCCTATGGTTACCATGGGAGAATACGAACGAATGATAAACAGATCGCCCCGGTTTGCAACCAGAGGCTTATCCAGACGGCATTGTACCAGGCCTTCTTCTCCGGGTGCCAGTTCTTCGCATCCCAGCAACAACAACCGGGCCACAAGCCTTGTCGTGCCAAGATAAAAATGAACAGGCGTCATATTCACCAGCGGTCTTGGCGCAGACTTAAGAAGCTTTAACCTGGCATCTAAAAAACGTGTCAGGTGAAAATATCCGGGAGTTGCAACAACACTCCCTCTCTGAACATCCTTTTTTTCCAGTCCGGCCAGATTTATAGCAACCCTCTGCCCGGCAGAAGCTTCTTCGACCTTTTCTCCATAAACCTGAATTCCCCTTACCCGGCACTCTTTTCCCGGAGGCAGTATTTCAACAGTTTGCCCCGTGCTTATAGTTCCGCTAAGCAGGGTTCCCGTAACCACTGTTCCAAAACCGGAAAGTGTAAAGGACCGATCAAGGGGAATACGCAGGGGAGCATCTTTATCCCTGGCAGTAAAGGTATCAAGCATCTGTTCAATGGCAGTTTTCAATTCCTGAATGCCTTCTCCGGTAAAAGAAGACACCACGTGAACCGGAGCCCCGGCAAGAAAAGTTCCCTGCAAACTATCCACAACTTCTTCTACAACCATTTCCAGCCACTCGGCATCCACCAGATCTTTTTTGGTAATGACGATGATCCCTTTTTTAATCTGGAGAAGATCCAGAATATCCAGGTGCTCCCGGGTCTGGGGCATGACTCCTTCCGTAGCATCGATAACCATTAAAACAAGGTCGATACCCCCCACCCCTGCCAGCATATTATGAATAAACTTTTCATGACCCGGGACATCAATCAAACCTGCAATACGATCCCCGGAGAAATGCAGCGGTGCAAAACCTATATCAATGGAAATACCCCGGTCTTTTTCTTCACGAAAACGATCGGTATCAATTCCCGTAAGTGCCCTGGTCAGTTCAGTTTTACCGTGATCAACATGACCTGCTGTTCCGATAATCATTTTTGAGTACCTCCCGTGCTTTTACATTTATCATTTACTTACGGGTTAGCACCTGAAGAAGGGTATTCAACAATATCCCGTCCTCCTCCTCCCTTAGCGAGCGCATATCAAATAATATGCGATTTTTCCTCACACGAGCCAAAACCGGCGGGTCAGCCCGGCGCAGCTGTTTGGCGACAATTTCAGAATTTAACTTTTTCGGTTCCAGAAAAACCTGGCAACTATTTAACGATACCAGCGGCAGCGAACCACCGCCGACCCTGGCCTTTTCCCGGGCAATTCCTACTGCAAAATCGGCTTCCAGCCTCTTTTGAATCCCGAAAACAATAGCTTCCGCCCTGGAGACCAGAGACTTGCCGGATGCCGTCAGCATACGTAATATGGGAATCTCCCGGAGAGCTTTTTCCTCGTCGAGATAAAGCCTCAGAGTTGCCTCCAGGGCAGCAAGGGTCAGCTTATCTACCCGCAGCGCTCTGAGAAGTTGATTTTTTTTGATCAGATCAATATACGGCTTTTTCCCTACGATTATTCCTGCCTGAGGACCTCCCAGAAGCTTATCTCCGCTGAATGTAACGACATCTGCACCTGCGGCAACAGAGTCCTGAACACGCGGTTCATACGGCAAACCGTACCTGGACAAATCAATGAGCACTCCGCTGCCCAGGTCTTCCATTACGGCAAGATTGTACTGCTCGGCAAGTTTTACCAGTGAAGAAAGAGCAACCGCGGCGGTGAACCCGACTATTTTATAATTACTGGTATGAACTTTCAGCAAAAGGGCTGTCTTTTCATTAATAGCTGTTTTATAATCCTTCAAAAAACACTTATTTGTTGTGCCTACCTCTACGAGGGCCGTCCCACTGCGGGACATTACTTCGGGAAGTCGAAAAGAACCGCCGATCTCAATCAATTCACCGCGGGAAACAATAGCTTCCCTGCCGGAAGAAAGAGAATTAAGGGCTAAAAAAACTGCTCCTGCATTATTATTCACCACCAGAGCACTATCGGCACCGGTCAGCCGGCAAAGCAGCTCTTCAACATGCTCGTAACGGGAAGACCTTTTCCCCGATTCAAGAGACAACTCTAAATTGCTGTAATTATTACCGACCCGGGCTGTTGCTTCAATAGCGTCGGAAGCAAGTGGTGCACGTCCGAGATTGGTATGCAGAAGAACCCCGGTTGCGTTTAATACAGGCCTCAGACAGGGAACCAATTTTTGTTGAATTTTTCTTAATGCTTCCCGGCCTAACTTTTCAGAAGAAATATCCATTTTTTGCAGATCTTTCTCTGAAACGGCAGATTGTATCAAACTCCTTTTTGCTGCGATTACTTTTTGAACAGCTTCCACGATAATTTTCCGGGGTACGGTGTCTCGAATCTCCAGCAAGGTCTTTTCGTGCAAAACCTTTTCAACAGCCGGCAGAAGGCGCAGATACCTTTGCCTGTAAGTTTCGGCCAATTCCTTTCCCCTTTCTTTTCTTTTTTCTTCA
>CAYQQF010000166.1:0-4240 GCA_964419485.1 uncultured Dethiobacter sp. | reverse complement strand
ATGTTATTCTGGCGCTTTTGTTGGGCTTCATTGTAGACGGGGAATTTACGATTATTATTATCACTATTCTGGGCGGCCTGGTGGCGATTTACAGCGTTTCCCGCTTGCAGCGGCGTTTCGACCTGACTAAAGCGGGAATTTATGTCGCGGCAGTAAATATGGTCTCTATCATCGCCACATTTCTTCTTTTTAAAGGTTTCCAGCTGGAGTATGAATTTCTCAGGGAGTTCAGTGTCGGAGTGCTGGCGGGGATCGGCAGCGGTCTTTTTTCCGCTGTTATGGCTATTGGATTGCTCCCTTTTCTGGAGAGTGCTTTTGGCCTGACGACGGCAGTAACATTACTGGAACTCGCCGACCCGGGGCGTCCTCTTTTGCGCAAGCTTCTCATGGAGACTCCGGGAACATATCATCACAGTATTATGGTGGGGAATCTTGCGGAGGCAGCAGCTGAGGCCATTCATGCCGATCCTCTTCTTTCAAGGGTGGCTGCCTTTTATCATGATATCGGGAAAATTAAAAGGCCTTACTTTTTTGTGGAGAACCAGTTTGCCGGAGAAAACCCGCATGATAAAATATCTCCTAATTTAAGCGCACTTATTATTCGGTCCCATGTCAAGGATGGACTGGAATTTGCCCGGGAAGCAAAGCTGCCGCGGCCGGTTATGGAAATCATGCAGCAGCATCATGGGACAACGTTAATCTCTTTCTTTTATCAGCAAGCTGTAAAAACTACGGAAAAAGACCAAAGCGAGAAAGGTGCCCTGCTTTTGTCGGAGGATGAATTCCGTTATGAAGGTCCTTTGCCTCAAACTAAAGAGGCGGCCATCCTTTTACTGGCAGATTCCGTCGAAGCCGCAGTGCGTTCCCTCTCCCAAACTACGGCCGGGAGAATAGAAAGCATGGTCCGGCGTATTATTAAAGAAAAGCTTAATGACGGTCAATTTGACGAAGCTCCTTTAACTTTAAAAGATCTGGATAAAATAGGGGATACTTTTGTGTTTATTCTTTCCGGGGTTTATCACCAGCGGATTGAATACCCGGAAAAAGAATTAAGGGCCGACCTGGAGAAGGGGAAACAAAAAAATGGCAGTAATGGTTAATAATTTACAAGAGAAGGTGGTTGTTCCGGCAGAGCTTTTTAAACTTATCGAAGAAATAAGTGCGTTTCTGTTACGCATGGAAGGCTACCCGGCAGAAAGCGAAGTAAGTATTGTTTTGGTGGACAACAGCTATATCCGGGAGTTAAATCTTACTTACCGGGGTTACGATTCTCCGACGGATGTCCTCTCCTTTTGTCTGCAAAATGGTATGGCCTTGCAGGATGACGATCATATTCTTGGGGATGTCATTATTTCCATGGAGAAAGCAACAGAGCAGGCCCGGGATTTTGGGCATTCCTTTACAAGGGAGGTTGCTTTTTTAGCGGTACATGGTATACTTCATCTGACAGGCTACAATCACGATACTTTGGAGTCGGAAATGGAAATGAAAGAAAAACAAAAAATGGTTTTGGAACACTTTAAGCTGTAAAGAATTATATTTACAGGATGAGGAAAATGAAACACAGGACTTTAGCCGGAAGTCTAAAGGATGCATTCCAGGGGGTTTTTTTTGCCATTCGGCATGAAAGAAATATGGCTTTCCACCTTATCGCTGCCGCATTAGCTCTCGCGGCATCTTTGTATTATCAAATAGACAGGCTGGAACTTCTCTTTGTTTTTTCTGCTATCTTTTTAGTTATTCTTACGGAAATGTTCAATACTGCACTGGAAAAGCTGGTTGATCTGCAAACCAGGGAGTATCATCCCCTGGCGAAGATTGCCAAGAGTGTAGCGGCCGGAGCGGTATTATGCGCCGCTTTTTTTGCAGTTGTGGTGGCATACCTGGTGTTTGGAAAAAGAATGTGGTGATTTTTGATTTATGGGAGGGCTGAAAAGTGAAATCCGGTTCCGGTCATCCGGTTGTAGACAATAAAATTATGTTGCTTTTTATTGCATTGTTGATTCTTAATACGGTAATGGTCGGATTTAATTTTAATTTTATCTATTCACGTTATGCAGATGCAAAAGAAGAAGAGGCCTACAAACAGGTTCTGGCTCAGGATTTGCTTGAATACAGCAAAAAGCTGGCTTCGAACCTTGGAGTTCAGGACAGGCCGGCAGTAAGAGAGGTGCTGGCGGGCTTTAATTATGAGATTGATCTGGTTAAAGACAGCGAAGAACTGTCAAGAGTAATCTTTAACAGCAGCCGCCAGGTGCAGGAAACCATTCTCAGGGAATGGGACGCGGTTTTTCGGGAGAAAATTATTAATTTAATTAACCAGGACGAGAATCTTAAAAAAACGACGGAAAAAACGCAGTTTACCTTACGAATATCCAGTTCGGGAGGAACTGTTTGCGAACCGGTACTGCTCGGCGAGGGAACGCTCGCCGAGATTAACAACCTCTATACGGAAGGGGGCATGACGCAGGAACAGGTTTTCCGTATAGAGGTGGAAGAGGGGCGGAGCCGTATGCTCGTTCCTTATAATCCCCTGGACTATATTCAGTCTTTAACGGAAGAGATTGACGCACTGCGGGTAAGTTTGCATGAAGTCAGGGTTGACTCGGGCCAGGCTGAAATGTCCGGTCCCGGGGTTGTTATTAAATTTTATGATGCTCATAACGGCTTTGAAGCCAGTGATATTATTCACGATTCGGATGTCCGGGATATGGTTAACGAACTTTTTGCTGCAGGAGCCAAAGGTGTGGCAGTCGGCGGTCAGCGTCTTATTGCCACATCGCCCATTCGCTGTGTGGGACCGGTAATCAGGGTGAACCAGAAGGAGATATCCGCCAATCCTGTTATTATTGAAGCAGTTGGCGAGCCTGAGGTTTTATCAAGCGGACTGGATATCATTCGTTTTTCACTGGAATTTCATCGCAACTTTCGCATTGAAATAGAGGAAAAAGATAATATTCTTTTGCCTCCATATAGAAACTAATACTACAGCGAAAAAATTGAGTATGCCGTGGCTGGATCAAAAAGATTTTGCTGCAGCGGCAGGGGTTAAGATGAACAAAGAAGAAGAAAAACTTATCCAGAAGGCCAGGAAGGTGCTGCCCCTGGCTTATGCACCTTATTCAAACTACAAGGTTGCGGCGGCTATCTTAACTGCAGACGGAAAAATATTTACCGGTGTAAATGTGGAAAACGCCGCTTATGGGCTGACTATTTGTGCGGAAAGGGCAGCCCTGTTTTCAGCCGTCTCTGCAGGGCACCGTTCTTTTTCGCATCTTGTTGTTGCCTCTCAGGACGGCGACAATCTTCCTTTTCCATGTGGGGCCTGCCGTCAGGTTCTCAGTGAATTTTCTCCTGACATGAAGATAATTGTGACAGGAGGAGAGAAAGGGAAAATTGTTCGTTTGACTCTGGCAGAACTTTTACCTTATTCTTTTGAACTGCAGGGGAGCACGCAGGAGTCGGAAGACATTTAACATAATTAATTTGCAAAGAGGGACGTGAATGTTTGTATCGGGTTTTGTCTCTGTTGTAGGCCGCCCAAATGTGGGAAAATCTACATTAATTAATTCTTTTCTGGGGAGAAAGGTGCTCATTGTTTCTCCCAAACCGCAGACGACCAGAGATAGGATTCAAGCCGTTCTTACAAACGAAAGAGGCCAGGTTATTTTTCTCGATACTCCCGGCATGCATAAAGCCAGGAATAAGCTGGGAGATTACATGGTCGCTGCGGCTGCGAGTTCATTAAAAGATGTTGATCTGGTTCTTTTTGTGGTGGAAGCTTCTGAGCCGCCCGGCCCGGGAGATGCACATATTGTCAATTATTTTGCGGAGATTCGAACCCCTGTTTTTTTAGTCGCAAATAAAATGGACCTGGCTCGGGAGGGATTTACAGAAAGACAGCTTCCCCTGTACCGCAATATGTTCAATTTCAGTAAAGTCTTTACCGTTTCAGCCCGGAGCGGAGAGAATCTTGACCCATTATTACATGAGATTATGGCCGTCATGCCTCCAGGTCCCTGTTATTTTCCTCCGGAAATGGTGACGGACCGTCCGGAGCAGTTTCTGGTTGGAGAGATCATACGGGAAAAAATTATGATCTGTACGAGGGAAGAAATTCCTTATTCTGTTGCCGTAGAAATAAACCGGATGGAGCAGCAGAATAACGGGCTGCTTGTTATTGAAGCGGTTATTTTTGTGGAGAAGCAGTCACAGAAAAGGATTGTCATCGGGAAAGATG
>CAYQQF010000165.1:0-4299 GCA_964419485.1 uncultured Dethiobacter sp. | reverse complement strand
AGTTATAAATAAGCGGGCATCGCTTTTTTTTGCGATGCCCGCTTATTCGCAGCTGCTCAATGCTGCATAAACCTGATAAGGAGTTAAGGATGTTTTTTATAAAATCAACGGCCCTGCGAGCCGAGACTCATCATGCCTTTCTAATATTGCAGAGCAGGCCTTTAAATTGGGGATAGCCCATGATCGGTTCGCGGCACTTGGCATCCGTCAGGCGATTGCAGTTTGCTTCTTCCGGCCAGCCATGGGGTACAAGAACCACTCCCTCCATGACACCTTCATCTACCTTTGCCTTCATCTTGATCCAACCCCGGTCTGTCTCGATAATCACATCATCGCCATTCTCCACACCATACTGTGCCGCTGTGTTGGGGCACAATTCGGCCAGCGGGTATCTCTCCTCCTCCTGCAGCGCTTTGATATTGTGCAACTGGCTATTGGTGTAATTTATGGACCTTGTCCCTGTGGAGAGGATTAAAGGATACTGCGCACCAAGCTTCTCCCAGAGAGGCCCCTGGGGACTCTTGGAAGGCTCCAGATAAGTCGGCAGCGGGTCATGACCGGCGTTCTTCACGGCTTCGCTGTATATCTCAATCAGACCGCTGGGCGTGGGGAAAGTCTTTTCGTCAATCTGGTAATTTTTATCCGTGTAATAGACCCCTTCCTTCTGCTGTTTGAGAGCCTCCAGGTTAACGCCGCTCGGCCCAATCTCATGCGCGACCAGATCCTCTTCCGTTTCCCAGGGAAACTTATCGCCAAAACCACATTTTTTGGCCAGCTCACGGAAAAAGTAGAGAACGGATTTACTCTCGTACAGCGGTTCTACAGCCTGCTGCCGCAGCATCATGTAGGGGAGGCAATGGCACACATTATAATTGTAGGCAAGGGACGCATACTCCAGCTGACTGGCAGCCGGCAGGACATAATGGGCTTCTCTGGCTGTCTCTGTCATGAACATATCATAGACAACAAGAAGCTCAAGCTTCCTGTACGCTTCTTTTAACGCATTAGAATCGGGCATGCTGACCAGAGGATTGCCGCCGACAACAATTAACGACTTAATAAGGTCGGGCACATATTCGGGAAACATGTTTTGCACCCCATAAGAACTGGTTCTTCCCCAAATCTCATAAAACAGAGGATATTCTTCAGAACCAAGGGGCTTGCCGTCGCAGGGCAGGTTGAGATTGGCAAGTTTCAGCCTGGGACTGACCACCCATCCTCCCGGCACATTGATATTCCCCGTAAGGGTTTGCAGAATAGCAATCGCCCGGTCCGTCTGGGTTCCACTGGCAGTATGATCCTGCGTACAAGTCCCCTGAAAAATCCCCGCACCCCTTGTTCCGGCAAACAGGCGGGCTAGTTTGCGGATATCATCAGCCGGTATATAAGTAATTTTTTCCGCCCATTCCGGTGTATACTGCTGCACATGGGGCACCAGTTTATCAAAACCATAAGTCCATTTCTCGACAAACTCGGCATCATAGAGCTTCTCGTTTACGAGCACATTAATCAGGGCAAGGGCCAGTGCCCCGTCGGTCCCCGGCCTGATGGCCATATACATTTCCGCCTTGTCGGCGATAGGGATGCGCCTGGGGTCAATGACAACCACCTTGGAACCTTTGCTCAGGTTCTCCTCAATGGCAAGGGAAAGGGGAAAATCGGAGGCTTCAGGATTGTGCCCCCAAAGGATATAAAGGGGTGAATTCATTTCTTCGACCGGGTATTTCCCAAAAGTGACCTGCCTGCTGCGGATTCTCATGCGGTAGCAGATACTTTCCACAGAAAAGAACTGGGGGCTATCAAGAGCAGCCCGGAACCTGTGCGTGAGCGAAACCATCTCCAGGCTCTCCACTCCGATGGAACCGCAAAAAAAGGCGTTTGCCGAGGGTCCGTGCTTTTCCTTCAGCACATTCAACTTTGACCCGATCTCGGAAAGGGCCTGTTCCCAGCTGATTCGTTCGAACTTCCCATCAACCTTTTTCAGAGGGTATTGGAGCCGTTCCGGGTGGTATAAATGGTCGATCATCACTTTCCCCTTGGGACAAAGTTCCCCCTTGTTGAGCGGGTGTTCTTTACTACCCTGTACATCCACAACCTTCCCGTCTTCAACCGTCACTTCCGTTCCGCAGCTGTGATAACAGAGGTAACAACCCGTATTATACTTTTTTTGTTTAGAAGTAGACATCTACATCTTTCCTCCCTCTCTTTAATTATATTTTTACATTGCAAATCCTGAACCAATGATAATAATATAAGCAGTTACCTGAAAAACCGTAAAAATACTCCAAAATTAAATACATCCCGTAAAGAAATTAATAATAAAAGAGACTTGAGAGATGTCTCTAAACATACTCAAGCTACAAAATGGAAAGAAACTAAACAGTTGCACGTTAACTCTTCAGGTACTCTGCGATTACCTTTTTTGAAGAGCCTTGCCTCAGGTATTGTGCGGCCTACACTTCTTTAAAACCTGTAACCTGCTAACGATTTGCCCAAAAGGTGTAATTGAAAATGACAAGAGAAGTTTGTGTCAGGCAATCAGTGCATTCGCTGTAGCTTGAGTTTTCCAAGAACATTTTTCAGGAACTATCTAAATATACTGCAAGATTTATGCCATTATTTAAATAGGGGTATTTTTATTTTATTTTATAACTGCCATAATAAATTATTTATTCATAATAACGGGTGTCAGGTGTTGCTTCTCCGCTTGTAAAATACGTGCACTTTTTAGAAAGCATATAAGAAAATTACGGGGAAATTCGGGGAAAAGATCGAGTTAAAAAGACACCAAAATGATTTGTTAAATGGTTTGCGGCGATCTGGGAAAAAGTCAATGTATCAGAACTGTTAATTTGTCTCATATTTGAAACAGGATTATCTTCTCGTAATCCCGTATTTTTGCATTTTTCTTGCCAGCGTTGCTCTGCTTATCCCTAACCGCCTGGCGGCTAAGATAGTTGTTTTACTATTTTTGAGGACTTCATTAATTACCCTGGATTCAACATCTTCCATAATCTCGTTTATGTTATTATATTGAAAAAGGCTGATGCTTCTGCTGTCATAGTTTACCTTTCCCGGAGAATCCAGCGGGAAATTTTCCGCTCTCAAAATATCTTCTCCACTTGTTACCATCATTCTCTCTACGATGTTTTTCAGCTCGCGAACATTTCCGGGCCAATCATATCTTTCCATCACATTTATCAGCTCTGCCGACAGAATTTTTTTAAACCGGTATTTCTTATTAAAGTACTGTACAAAATGGTTGACTAAGGCCACGACGTCTTCTTGCCTTTCACGCAAGGGTGGTATTTTTATGGGAACGACGTTAAGCCTGTAGTAAAGATCCTCTCTAAATTTTCCCTCATTTACGAGCTCCAGTAAATTCTTGTTGCTGGCAGCAATCACCCGCACGTCCACATTTATTTCTTTTGTTCCGCCAACTCTTTTGAAATTTTTTTCCTGAAGTACGCGAAGAAATTTAACCTGCAAGTCCAGCGGCAGCTCGCCGACTTCGTCCAGGAAGATACTGCCGCCATCCGCCAATTCAAATAAACCGCTTTTGCCTTCCCTGGAGGCTCCTGTAAAAGCGCCGCGTTCATAACCAAACAGCTCCGCTTCCAGCAAGTTATGGGGTACTGCGCCGCAATTGATCGTAATAAATGCATTATCCGACCTCTTCGAATTGGCCCTGTGAAGAAGCCGTGCCACAACTTCTTTGCCTACTCCGGATTCTCCCAGAATTAATACGGTAGTATCTACTGCCGCCAGTCGCCGGGCCAGGTCCAGGATATCCAGCATCTTCTTGCTCCTGACAATGATATCTTCTTTCATCAGCTGTGTTATGCGCATATCGGTCAGCTGCGCCTGGTAACCGTCGGCCAATTTCTGTGATTGGATCAGTTTTTCTTTCAGCTTATAAAGCTCGGTAACATCATGGCTGTTTATAACTATCATTTTAATTTCTCCGTTATCCTGAAAAATCGGCATACCCATGGTAAGGCACTTTTTGCCGGAGCTTATTTCCTGCATAATACTTACCGGTTTTTTCGATGCAAATATTTTTTGTGCCGCGCTTATATTAAAAATACCCTTTTTTACCAGCTCGGAAATATTTTTCCCCACAAAGTCTTCAGATGATAACTGGTAAAGCTGTTGTATGGCAGGATTGGCATACAACACTTTGCCGGCGTGGTCAATGATACTGATTCCGCAAAGTGATTTCTCAAACGCCACTTCCCACTGATGCACCTTATTCTTCAGGTATTCTATTGTCTCCTTGATTTCTTTGGGAAGAGAATC
>CAYQQF010000164.1:0-4438 GCA_964419485.1 uncultured Dethiobacter sp. | reverse complement strand
AATAAATTTTACGACTAGTCATTTATGTCATCCGGCCATAAATATTTGCACGTAATAAGTACTACCATCCAGCCGAGGAACCAGATCAACGCTTGGTACAACATGGGATAGGTTATCCAACCGAATATAAAGGGCTCAATTTTCCAGCCCCACCACCACCAGTCAATCCGGAAGATAAACAGTACTAAGAAAGCAAGATACATAAGGGTATTCAAGGTCTTTGTTGAGCCTTCACTCATTTCAGCACGCCTCCTCTTTTTATTTTTACCCGAGTTTGGCGAAACTTACTCATTTTGATGTCACCAAACTCGGGTTTGGAAACACATGCGGTTAACAATAAAACATGTAAATAAACAAATTATTTCGAATTGCCCATCTGCCTCAGTTTAAAACGCTGGATCTTGCCGGTTGCGGTCTTCGGCAGCTCATTAATAGGCTCAATCCACCGCGGGAACTTGTAAGGAGCTATTGACTTCTTAACAAAAAGCTTTACTTCTTGCATAAGCTGATCATTAACTTCGATACCTTCTTTGAAGACAACATACGCTTTGGGCTTAATGAGCCCATCATCATCAGCAGCGCCGACAACACCACATTCCAGCACTGCCGGATGCTGCATCAGCGTTGCTTCCACTTCCACAGGAGAGACCCAAATTCCGCCGGCTTTGATCATGTCGTCGCCCCGGCCGGCGTAAGTAAAGTACCCCTCTTCATCCATAACATACTGATCGCCGGTCCAAAACCACTCTCCACGGTATGATTGTTTAGTCTTTTCATGCTTATTCCAGTAACATGCTGCCGTGCTGTCGCCCTTGATCATCAAAATGCCGGGCTCACCGGCAGGCAACGCATTGCCGTCAGGATCCACTATCCTGGCTTCGTAACCGGGCACTATTTTACCGGTGCAGTCGGGTTTGGACTCGCCAATCCTGTTGCTGACATAGATGTGCAAGATCTCTGTCGAGCCAATCCCGTCCAGGATTTCAACGCCAAATCTTTCTTTCCACTGCTTATATACATTACCCGGCAGTGCCTCACCGGCCGATGCGCCCAGTCTGATCGAACTAAGATCATATTTGCTCTCAGCGTCTTTTACCTGCAGCATGGCGTTGTACGATGTCGGCACCCCGAAAAAAAGCGTCGGCTTATATTTGGTTATAACGCTGAACACATGATCGGGCTGCGGACGACCCGGATGCAAGATATTCGATCCGCCGACATAAAATGCAAAATACAGGCCGTTGCCCAGCCCGTATGCAAAAAACAACCTCGCTACTGAATAAGTACGGTCATCTTCATTAATCTTCAGTACACCTTTGGCATAAAATTCTGCACTGAAACACATATCGTGGTGCAGGTGAACGGTTCCTTTCGGGAAACCGGTGGTCCCGGAACTGTACAGCCAGAAAGCCGAATCATCCGGTCCGGTAGGAGCTGTTTCGCACTCAGTCGGGAAACTGCCAATTAATTCGCCGTAATTAATAGTACCCTCAACCGGCTTGCCAACCACAATGATATTTTTCAAGTACATTAATTCATCTTTGACCTTAAGAATGCCGGGCAGCAAATCTTCGCTGACGACAACAGCCTTAGCACGGCTGTCATTCAAAAGGTAAAGATAATCTTCCGGCATCAACATGGTGTTGGTCGGAATGGGTACAGCCCCGATTTTCATGGCACCAAAAAAGGTATAAACAAATTCCGGACAGTCAAACGTCAGCAACAACACTCTGTCTTCCAGACCAATTCCTAAGGATCTCAGAGCATTACCGGTACGGTTAACATTGTCCAATACTTGCTTATAGGTAATTTCATCGTCTTGGTGGTAAATTGCTACTTTGTCGCCCCGCCCTTGCTGAACGTTCCAATCGACAAAACGTTCTGCTGCATTAAACTTTTCCGGAAAACTTAGCTGCAAAGAGCTCAAACGAATACCTCCTTTATGCTAATATTTAAACATCCCTCTAAGCTTATATTATCTGTTTTAAATATAATCCAACCTCAACCCCTTTACCTGCAGCTCCCCTCCCCTTTACCGCTTCGCAGACACTGTACGTTTTCTTCTGGTTTCTCTCAGCCACCTCCCTTGACAACAAATTTCCGGCACAAACTGCTTGCCATCGATAACTCACTTCTATAAACATATTGTCATAATATTTACCAATGACTTAATTCGCTATATTTTTCTATTCTCCTTCCTTCTTAAATCAATTAAAAAAATTAATTATAAAAAAATATACAAAAAATTCTAATTGAAAGTTTCATTTATCTTATTTAAAAACAGTATAGGTTATTTACTGAAGATTGTCAATTATTATTTTATAGTTTTGATTTTATCTTTTCATAAATTCTGGTATAATATTTTTATGAAAGCCCCGGCGGGAAACAGCTCTATTTTGAGGATGTGCATGAAGATTGTCTGAAGAAATAACCATAGAGAAAGCTCTTGAATTGAAAGAACCCGTCTTTATTGATCTGCGGTCTCCATCGGAATTTTTAAAAGGTTCGATCCCGGGCTCCATCAACATTCCTCTCCTGGACGATCAGGAACGGGAAATTATTGGTTTAATCTATCGGCAGGATCAACAAAAAGCCCGTATGAAAGGAATTTCTTTTGTCTCTCCTAAACTTCCGGAAATAACCGGCCGGCTGGAAAAAATTCATCGCTATGGCACTCCCGTCCTGTACTGCTGGAGAGGCGGAATGCGCAGTAAAAGTCTTCATACTCTCCTGGCCTCAGTCATGGACTTTCCCATCTATCGTCTGGGAGGAGGATATAAAGAATACAGGAATTTTATTCTCAACCGGCTGAGAGAATATAAACTTCGGATGCCTTTATTTGTGCTGAACGGTCTTACGGGCAGCGGAAAAACAGCAATTCTGGCCATATTGGAAAACCTGGGCTGCCCGGTTCTGGACCTGGAGGGCCTTGCCTGTCACAGGGGATCCGTCTTTGGCCACCTGGGTCTTCCCGGCTCAAGTAAGCAGAAAAATTTTGACGGACTGCTCTGGAACCGCCTGGAGGAGCTGAAAAACTCCGCCTATCTTCTTGTTGAAGGAGAAGGGAAAAGAATCGGTTCCGTCCACCTGCCGGATTTTCTCTGCCAGGGTATTCTTTCCGGGAAACACATACTTGTAACATCTCCCCTGGAAAAACGGGTCGAAAGACTTCTCAGGGAATATACACCGGATTCGGAAGAAGAAATTGAAGAAGTAATAAAAGCAATCCGGTCCCTGAAAAAATATCTGGGACAAACAAGGCTAGAACAATTTATCTCTCTGGCAAAAGAGAAAAATTTTCGAGAATTGGTTACCGAATTATGCCGCACATATTATGATCGTCTTTACAAAGATTCAAAACCGGAAAACACATTTTTTATCCTGAAAGTTGACAGCAGTGATCCCCGGGAAGCGGCTGGAAGGATTAAGGATTTTATTGAGGCAAAGGTCAAGGACTGCCTGGCAGCCCATCCTCATTAACTAATATAAAACAAGGAGGCAGCAAATGAATATTTATGATTATGCGCATGCCCTGGTTAAAGCGATTAAAGCTTCTCCCGAATATAAAAAGTTTAAAATTGTACAGGACAAGTTGCAGGACGACAGCAGCGCGAAAAAAATGCTTGCCGATCTTCGCAAAACCCAGTGGGATCTGCAGAAGCAAAAATTATCCGGTCTGGAAGTTGCTCCCGAACAGGAGGAGCAGCTTTCCCGCTTGCTGGAAGTAATTAATTTAAATCTTATCGTAAAGGAATATCTGGAAGCAGAATACAGATTCAGTATTCTGCTGACCGATATTCAAAAAATTATCGGCGAGGCGATGCAAGATATTATTTCCCCGGAAATTTGGGGTCGGGAAGCAGACGGCAAAGAACAGGAAAACCCTGCGGAGAACAGCTAGCCTAAACATGGCAAACTACCCTGATAATTCAGTGGGGGGTTCTGCACTCCCCCCACACCAGGTTCGGTAAAATTCTTACTTTACTGTTTCGCCCTCTTCCTCTTGCTGTTCAGGTTCTTCGTTGTACTGCCAAAGCGGTGTTATCGTGCTTAGAACGCGGCCCTGGCTGTCTACAAATTCCCAAACCGTATCTTCGTGGTCAACTGCCTGGCGGGCGACAGTAACAACATGAAAATATTTATCCCTCGGTTCCACCAGCACTTTGACCCCCACTTCGCCGAACCGGGGAAGAACGTCCATACGCTGGATTTCGCCATTGACGGCAAATACGGCAACTTCCTCCGCTGCATTAAAGGGATAGTCGGGAAGGTTTAGCCCCATTTCGCCAGCAACCCTGATCCATTCATCATATTCGCCCACGATAGTAAAAGATGCAGGCGAAGAGATTTCTCCCCAGTCCGTGGTGGTAAAGGCCAGGCCTTCATCCATCTCAAACGGCCCGGCCGTTGTCTCTACGCGGAAAAAGTTGTCGTAAAC
>CAYQQF010000163.1:0-4489 GCA_964419485.1 uncultured Dethiobacter sp. | reverse complement strand
AGATTAATCAGGAGCTAATCATAACATTCCGGGGCGAAAAGTACTCGCCATCCCTTTATTTTTCGGTTCATCCCCAGAGATACAGGATTCACTTCACATGTCGGCATTATGCTCACCCTCTCGCTCCTCCTGCCTTTTGCATGCTGCTGCGCAAACATCTCTTAAACGGGGTTCTAACATCTCTGGAACAACCGCCGCTGGAAAGAGTTCTTTACCTGAATTTTTCCGCACCAAACAGAGAGGGAAAAGAAGTAATTAAAACACTCGTTTTGGAAACTATGGGCAGGCACAGCAACCTCATCCTTCTTGATACTGTTTCCGGGGAAAATAAAAGAACCATTTTGGGGTCTTTGAAACCGGTATCTCCTTCAATAAATCGCCGAAGGACCATTCTCCCTCATCACAACTATACCCCACCACCGCTGCAGGATAAACTTCATCCTTTTGCCTTAAGTTACGAGGCTTTTGTTGAAGAAATAAGCCATTTTGAAGGACAACAGGCAGAATCGATTATTATAAACAGCATTCAGGGAATCAGTCCTTTCCTCTCCAGAGAAATTATCGCCCGGGCTGGAGTATCTCTGGTATCAAAGGAATCTGCGCAGTTACTATGGAATGCACTTGATGAGCTAATACAAATTTATTCATCCAGGCACTGGGAACCGACTTTGCTCTGTGATAATGAAGGAAACCCTGTTGATTTTTGCGCTTTTAAACCTCTTCAATCTTTTAAAGGCCGCTTTCGTTTTGTTCCGTCAATCAGCAGTTTACTGGATGAATTTTATACATACCTAGAAAAAATTGAAGGAGAAAAAAACCTGCAGAGCATTCTGAATCACCATGTGGATCAGGCGCTAAAAAAAAGCAGGCGGAAAGAAAAAGTCCAGTCTGATGAACTGGAAGAAGCAAAAAAAGCCGATCGTTTTAAACTTTTGGGAGATTTAATTATCCTGCACCTGAGGACAATCCCCGCGAAAACAAAGGAAATATATCTTGATAATCTATACAGCCCAGAGGGAGAAAAAATAAAAGTGTCCCTTGAGCCACAACTTTCCCCCACCTTAAACGCACAGCGTTATTTTAAAAAATACCGTAAAGCTCGCCAGGGAGAAAAACAAATCTCCAAAAGGTTAGCACAAACACGTCAGGAGATCGCTTATCTTGAAAGTGTGCGTTTCTCCATGGAAAAAGCTGATTTGCCAACACTACAGGAAATAAAAGAAGAACTTGAAGAAGCCGGTTTTCTTCCCGCCAAGAAAAAACCTCCCCTCCAGAAAAAAACCAGCCACTTTAATCCCCTTAAATATTATACATCGCAGGGAGAAGAAATTTATCTGGGACGCAACAACCGCCAAAATGAACACCTTGTACACAAATTTGCCGCCAAAACAGATCTCTGGCTGCATGTTAAAGATATACCGGGTGCCCATGTAATCATCAGATCAGAAAACCCCTCCCCTGAAACAGTCCGGGAAGCTGCTCTCCTGGCGGCTTATTACAGCAAGGGAGCCGGTTCGTCCAATGTTGCCGTGGATTACACCTTTGTCAAAAATATAAAAAGACACCCGGCCGGCAAGCCGGGCATGGTTATTTATACAAATTTTAAAACAATCTTTGTAACCCCTGAAGAACAGCTTCTCAGGCCTCTGCTATCGAAAAACTCCGGGACACAATAACAATTTTACTGAAATTCTTGCCAAAATTTCTACGTCTCTCTTTTGCAGGTTAGGATAACAGAATGACACAACCCCAATTTTATAATGGAATAAAAAGCAATGGCTTACAATAATGTTTTAAAAAAACAAATTACTATTTCGAAATCCTTTACTACGAGGTATACGGCCATTGCGAGTTCATGTGTTTCGACGTATCGGCAGAAACAAGCATGCCATTCCCGGCTTAATGTGGATATTATTGACAATTTTATTTATCATTGTCATAGTTTATCAACCAGCTATTGTTTTTAAGAGTTCCCTTGAAGGATTGAAAGTCTGGTGGGAAATCGTCCTTCCATCGCTGCTTCCTTTTTTTGTGGCATCGGAAATATTAATTAAACTGGGGTTTGTTCATTTTATCGGCATTTTACTGGAACCTGTTATGCGGTTTTTCTTTAATGTGCCCGGTTCTGGAGGGTTTGTCCTGGTGATGGGACTGGTGGGCGGCGCTCCCATCAATGGACTGCTTACGACGCAACTGCTGAAAAAACGGCTGTGCACGAAATCAGAAGCAGAACGACTTTTATGTTTTACAAACTTTGCCACACCACTTTTTATGATCAGTGCTGTAGCTGTAGGGATGCTAAAACACCCGGAGCTGGGGCTTATCATTGCCGGCACCCATTATTTGGCCAATATCATTATTGGTCTCGTACTGCGCTTTTATAGACGAAATGAAATAGGTACAGGGTATCGCTCAAATAGCCTATCAATAAAAAACGCATTTGTTACCATGATAAGCTATCAGAGACAGCAAAAAATCACAGTCAGTACGTTACTAAATGATGCTGTTACAGCCTCGGTCCTGAAACTATTGAATATAGGCGGCTTTATTATCTTGTTTTCCGTAATTATTCATCTTTTTACGCAAAGCGGGCTGCTTGATTTGATCGCCGCAGGCTTTGCTTTACTTATGATTCCTCTCGGCTTTTCTAAGGAAATTATGCCGGCAATCGCCAGCGGACTTTTTGAGACCACCATCGGTTCTATCATCGCCTCCGAAGCCACAGTTGAGGAATTACAAAAGATTATTGCCATTGGTCTTATGTTGGGCTGGAGTGGCCTTTCTGTTCATGCCCAGGTATCCAGCATGGTCGCAAAAACAGAAATTAATTTGCGGCTGTTTTTTATGGCACGAATTGCTCAAGCCTTTCTGGTGGCGGGGCTAACCTGGCTTGTGTACTCGCCAGACCGGCTAAATATTCTTTTTGCTTTACCTGCCTTTACAACTAGCTCACCGCTGTATGCCTGCCCTGCATATCGTATTATCTTACATTCTTTTTTCTTAGTCCCCTGCCTGCTCTTAATATTGGCTTTTCTCTCCATCATCTTTCATTGCTCTTTACAGGTTGTCAGAAGCGTTCGGTTTTGGGGAAGCAGACATCTCTAGCTCTGTTCAGACGCTGCATCATTGGGAAGCAATTCATCCGGCAGAATATCCTTTTCTTTAAAAAAAAGATAAAAAATCACGGTCAGGACTAAGCCCGCCGCGCCTATATTGACAAAGGTCATCCGGTTGCCATAATGTAAAAAAAATGAAAAAGTTATGGGCGACAGAGCTGCTCCCAGGGACCTGCCACTACCATAAATAGTTGTAGTCAAGCCTCGAACACACTTTGATTTAACAGAAGTGCTTACCGTATCAATAGCAGGCAATGTAATACCCGCCCCTATACCGACAAGCAAAATGAGAGGCCAAAAGAAAAGGGAGTTAAACACAAAACCTAATAAAATTGCACTTGTGGCCAATAGCAACATACCGACAGCTATGATGGTTCGCGGATGAAATATCCTGGAAACAAATCCTGCTGTTAAGGTACTTAACATCATCGACAAAGCAGGCAGAGAAATAATCAAGCCCCGAATTAATTTATTTACGTGCAGCTTTATACTCAAAAAGTCACTCATCCAAAACATGGTGCCGATGAGAATAAAAATGACCCAAAATGCTACGACAAGGCTTAGCAGCCGAGACCTGTTTCCAAAAAGCAAAAATGCTTCTTTATGTTTTTCCCAGTCAATTTTTATGTTCGGTTTCGGTTCCTTAATATAAATCCAGGTTAACACTGCCACGGGAATTGCTATCAACGGATAGATAAAGAAAATAGCCCGCCAGGATAGTAGACCAATAATACCTCCTATTACCGGACTTGATACTTTCCCCAGGCCATTAGCTGTTTCTAATATTCCCACGGCCTTGCTTCGCTCAATACTTTGGAATATATCACCAACCAAAGCAACGCTTAAAAACATAGGCGTGGCTGAGCCCACTCCCTGCAAAAACCGTCCGACCAGAATCAGAGGATAAGGATTTTTCACCAACAAAATCGCTAATCCTGCCAGCAGTCCGCCAAATCCATAAATAAATAAAGAGACCGTCATTACTGCCTTACGGCCAAATCTGTCTGACAAAATACCGCCAAATAAATTAATTATTGCAGCCGGAAAAGAAACGATTCCCACCAGTATGGCCAGGTCGGTTAAATTAATATGGAGGTCTCTGGCCATAGCGGGAAAGACAGGGAACAAAATTGTATTGACAAGCACTGTAATATAATTCGATAAACCGAGAATGCCCACTTTTAATGCACTGCTAGTTTTCATAAACGCTTCTTCACATAATGTATTTAGAAATTTCCTATTTAGCTTTGCCAAAACTCTAAAATCCATCCGGTCGCTGAAACAATTTAGCGGGATGTATTTTTAAAAAGCGCCGGGAACCCTGATATTTTAGGGAATTGCGTCATCTCCCTCTTTGATGATCAAAACCTCTT
>CAYQQF010000162.1:894-4496 GCA_964419485.1 uncultured Dethiobacter sp. | reverse complement strand
GGTCCCAAGTGTATAGAAGCCTGCGCAGCAGGAGCCGTTAATTTTGATCAACAGGATGAAATTGTCGAATTTAAAGTTGGGACGGTTATTATAGCAACCGGTTATGATATCTTTGATGCTACCAAGAAGCCGGAATATGGCTACGGCGAATATCCCAATGTCATTAACGGATTGGAATTGGAACGTCTGGTCGCCGCTTCAGGACCCACCGGCGGAGATATTGTCATCGGTAAAGGGGAGAACGCTATTGTCCCCAAAGAAGTGGCTTTTATCAGTTGTGTAGGCTCCCGGGATGATAGCGTGGGGAAACCTTACTGTTCCCGGGTTTGCTGCATGTATTCCGCCAAGCTTGCTCACCTTGTGACGGAAAAACTTCCGGATGCCAATGTAAGGATCTATTATATGGATGTTCGGGCTTTCGGAAAAGGTTATGAGGAGTTTTATGACCGTGTCCGCAGGGAGGGCGTACGCTATATCAGGGGCAACCCATCAGAAATTTTTAAGCGCGGCGATAAGCTGGTGGTAAAAGCTGAAGATACCCTGGCAGGCAGAACGCTGGAAGATGAAGTGGATTTGGTGGTTCTGGCAGTTGGTTTGGAACCGCGCCAAGATGCCCGCGAGATTATTGATATTCTCAAACTATCCCAGTCTGCAGATGGTTTCTATCTGGAGGCGCATCCCAAGCTGGCGCCGGTTGATACCGCGACCGATGGTGTTTACCTGGCCGGTTGCGCCCAGGGGCCCAAAGATATACCCGATACCGTAGCCCAGGCTAAAGGTGCTGCTTCTTCGGCATTGATCCTTCTTTCCAGCGGAAAGGTAAAAGTACAGGCCCAGATTTCCAACATTAACGAGGCAACCTGTCGTGGTTGTGGATATTGTGTAGAAATCTGTCCTTATGGAGCCATTGAGCTGGTAGAAGTTAATAAAATGGGCAATATGGTTCAGGTTGCCAGAGTGAACGAAGCTCTGTGCAAAGGTTGCGGCGCCTGCGCGGCGGGTTGTTTATCTGGTTCTGCCCAGCAGAAATCATTTAAGGATCAACAGATCCTGCCGCAGATTGCAGTATTGGGGGCTATGAAATGAGCGAACAATTCGAACCCAATGTGGTAGCTTTTTTGTGTAACTGGTGTTCTTATGCCGGTGCTGATCTCGCCGGTACAAGCAGGATACAATACCCGCCCAACTTGAATGTTATCAGGGTTATGTGTACCGGTAGGATTAATCCCCTTTTTGTGATTAATGCACTTCAACAGGGTGCGGATGGCGTGCTGGTATCCGGCTGCCACCCGGGGGATTGTCATTATATGGAGGGCAATTATTATGCTCGCCGCCGGTTTACCATGATGAAAGAACTTCTGGATTATGTAGGGGTCGATCCCAAACGATTTCATATGAGCTGGGTTTCGGCATCGGAAGGTGCCAAATGGAAAGATGTTGTGGGATCAGTGGTCGAAGAAGCAAAAGAAGTCGGACCTTTTAAACAATTCCAGAGGAACAAGATTAACTGGTGAGGAGGAGGAGAATTAGTTGGCAGATCTGGAAAAACTTATAACTGTAGCCAAAGAAACTGTTTCCCGGGATGATGTCAAATATCTGATCGGCTGGAGACAGGGGACGTACGGCTTCAGGGTATCTCCGCATTTTATCACAGAACCGGAGGAAGCAGACAAGCTCATCTTCTCGCCTCTTTGCAGCAATAACCTGGCTACCTACCTGACCCTGGTAGAAAAACTTCCCGTGCCACGAGGGCAGGAAGCCGATACACGTAAAATTGCTTTGATGGTCAAAGGTTGTGATAGCCGTGCGGTGGTCCAGCAACTGATTGAGCAGGGAATTACAAGAGAAAGTGTTGTTATCCTTGGATGTCCCTGCCAGGGGGTTGTAGATATAGCCAAAGTCGAAGAGAAGTTTCCTGCCGGGTTGGAGAAGGTTGGAGCCCGTTGGGAAGATGGGAAGATTGTTTTTGAGTTTTCCGACGGTGAAAAGGCGGTTCCTCGCGAAGAAGTTTTGGCGGACAAGTGCCTGAGATGCCGTTATCCGAATCCTGTACTGGCGGATACCCTCCTCTGGGAGGAAGTTGAGGCCGGCGGCACAGGCGACGAATATGCTGATGTAGGCGAGCTGGAGGCAAAGACTCCCGAGGAGCGCTGGTCTTTCTGGGAAGCACAATTTTCCTCCTGTGTACGTTGCTATTCGTGTAGAAATGTTTGCCCCATGTGTTATTGTGAAGATTGTATTCTCGACAGGCTAAACCCCACATGGGTCAACCGTTCCAACAACATTTCCGAAAATACAGCTTTCCACCTTGCACGTGCTTTTCACCTGGCGGGACGTTGTATTGAATGCGGAGAATGTGAAAGGGTTTGTCCGGTCAATATTCCCATTATGACACTGAACAGAAAATTAACAAAAGAAGTCCGGGAAAAATTTGAATATGAACCGGGGACAGATCCTGATGCTAAGCCGCTTCAGGCCAGCTACCGTCCAAATGATCAGGAAAACTTCATTCTCTAGAGGTGGGTGCTATGGATAATATGAAATTACCAAAGGAAAAGGTAGGAGACTTTCTTGCCAAGCTGGGGAAGGAAAAGTTCCGTGTTCCCCAGCAAGAAGGAGGAAGCAGCAAGTTTGCTCCTCTTAATGGAGAGAGCAGCGTGGATTTTACCCTCTCCAATACCACGGTACCGCCGAAAAACATCTTTTATCCGCAGACGGAGACGCTGTACCGTTATAATGTTGGAGAAACAGCCATGGGAGCTCCAGGTGAAGCAGATGAAATGATTATCATGGGAGTACGTCCCTGTGACGCCAGAGCTTTAACTGTCGTTGACAATCTTTTTAACTGGGATCCCGTCGATCCATATTATAAAAGCAAACGGGATAAGGCGACCATGATCGGATTGGCCTGTCAGGAACCGCGTACTAACTGTTTCTGTACTTCTGTGGGAGGCGGACCGGCGTCCACAGAAGGTCTGGATATTTTGATGACGGATCTGGGTGATAGCTATTTATTCCAGATTTTGACGGAAAAAGGAGAGAAGATCTGTCAGGAAGCCGGGGATATACTTGTAAAATCCGACGATAGTGATGCGCAGGCAGCGGAAAAACTTCACAACGATGCTGCTCAGAAAATTGTCAGGGGAATTGATAGTCAGGATATCCCTGAGAAATTACCACAGCTTTGGGAAAGCGAAATTTGGAAAAAGGTTTCCGATCCCTGTCTTGGCTGCGGAACTTGCACTTTTCTCTGTCCGACATGTCATTGCTTTGATATTCAAGATGAGATTGAAGGTCTTGAAGGACGCAGGTGTCGGATGTGGGATTCCTGTATGTTCAAAGAATATACTCTGCACACTTCCGGGCATAATCCCCGTCCAACCCGCCGGGAACGGACCCGTAACAGGATTAATCACAAGTATTCCTATTTTGTAGATAAATTTGGAGTGATCGCCTGTGTTGGCTGTGGACGGTGTATTAACCTGTGCCCGGTGAACATTGATATTCTCAATATCTTATCGCAGGTTAAGGAGGCACTATGAAAGAGAATCCTTATCAACCCTATATAGCCACTATTGAAGATACCTGGTTTGAGACCGTGG
>CAYQQF010000162.1:0-884 GCA_964419485.1 uncultured Dethiobacter sp. | reverse complement strand
CTGTAAAGACTTTTAAAGTAACTCTGGATGACGAAGAGGCTCGGAAAAACTGGAGCCACAATCCCGGGCAGTGTGCCATGGTCGGGCGACTGGGTATAGGGGAAAGCATGTTCTGTATTTCCTGCTCTCCCACAGAGGGTGATTTTTTGCGGTTTTCCGTTATGCGTGCCGGTAAAAATACCCAGGGCCTTCACGAACAGGAGACCGGTGACAAAATTACTGTGCGCGGTCCTTACGGAAACTACTTCCCTCTGGAGGAATGGAAAGGGAAGCACATTCTTACTATTGGCGGCGGTATCGGTCAGGCGCCTCTGCGTCCCATCGTGGAATATGTTAAGGCCAATCTGGACCAGTATGCGGGGCTGACCATGATCTATGGCGCCCGTACTTCCGGAGACTTCTGCTTTAAGGGCGAATTTGAGGAGATGGCCAAGCGCGATGACATTGCAGCGCATCTTACGATCGATATAGAAGAAGAAGGCTGGCCCTATAATGTTGGCTTTGTGCCTTCAATGCTGATGGATGTCAATCCCTCTCCGGAGAATACGATCGCCATTACTTGCGGGCCTCCCATCATGATCAAGTTTGTGCTGGAGAACCTGAAAAAATTGAATTTTGCCGATGAGCAGATTTATACGACTCTGGAAAACAGGATGAAATGCGGTTTCGGCAAATGCGGTCGCTGTAATGTAGGGAACATGTATGTTTGCAAAGATGGACCGGTCTTTTCTTATGCTGTTCTAAAAGACATTCCGGAAGCATCTGCATAAAGAGGTTTTCGAATATTGTTTGTTTATAGACTTGCCGGGGAGCGGTAAACGCCCCCCGGCTTAGTTTTTTATCGTCGTTTTATACTTTAGATAATTCTCCGGTTTTTGTTCTTG
>CAYQQF010000161.1:0-4512 GCA_964419485.1 uncultured Dethiobacter sp. | reverse complement strand
GTGTGGAATCCAACTGTTGGTGTTAACTATGGAACCATTTGCAGACACGGCCTTGTTCCGGCAGCTTTTCGATTTCAGTCGGGGAGCTCCCTGGAGAGGAATTGTTACGGGCATCACCGCTGCGGCGATCATTCAGAGCAGCAGTGTTACGATTGGCATGGTCATTCTTCTGGCCAGGGAAGGTTACCTGACTTTTCCTGAAGCTCTGGCAATAGTTGTCGGAGCGGATCTGGGAACTTGCTTAACATCTTTACTGGCATCTGTGGGGACAATACCTCCGGCAAAAAGGGTAGCCTGGGGACATTTAATTTTTAACCTGTCTTCAATATTTCTTGTTATACTGTTTTGGAATGCTTTCTTATGGATAGTAGAAATAACCGCAAAAGATATATCAAGGCAGGTGGCCAATTCTCATACGCTGTATAATTTATTGGGCGTGGTGTTATTTTTACCACTAGTTGACAAATATGCGATTATATTGCAAAATATTAGGGTCGGGGAAAAAGATAAATATGGAAGAAGGAAAAAGGTGGGTATCTGAAGAAGAAATGAAAAAAATAAACTTACAGAACCCAATAGCTCAATTGCCGTCGGATATATGGAGGAGGTTTTTTAATGAGTTTGGCTGAAGCAGTGTTCCTGGGGTTATTGCAGGGTTTAACCGAATTCCTTCCCGTAAGCAGTTCGGGACATCTTGTTATCTTCCAACACCTTTTCGGGATTTCACAGCCGGGAGTTACTTTTGAAGTCCTGGTTCATTTTGGAACAATGCTTTCAATTATAACTGTATTCTGGGGAGATCTGCTCGCTCTTTTCAAGGGACTGGCTTCCAGCCGCGAACAAAAGAAACTCTTTCTTCTATTACTCACCGGAACAATTGCAACGGGTTTTGTGGGAATCGTTTTGGGTTCTTTTTTTAAAGGGCTTTTTGAACAGCCTGTTGTTATAGGTTTTATGCTGTTGGTTACCGGTTTTATCGTCTATATGATCGCCAGAATGAGCAAATATACCGAGGGGAAGACCGTTTCCCAGATGAGTCTTATGGATGGAATAATTACGGGGATATTCCAGGGAGCGGCAATTATACCGGGAATATCCCGTTCCGGTTCAACCATTTTAGCTGCTCTTTTCCGGGGTGTAAAAAGGCAGACCGCCATAAAATATTCTTTTTTACTGGCGCTGCCCGCTATTGCCGGGGCTACTTTTTTAGAAGCATTGGAAATAATCCGTATGGGGGAGGTTCCAACTTATCTTTCTTTATACATTTTATCCGCGGTTCTTGCTTTTTTATCCGGAATTCTGGCTATAAAAATATTTATTAGACTGTTAAATGAAGGTAAGTTTCATTATTTTTCCTGTTATTGCTGGTTGGCAGGTACTTTTACCATTGTATATTTTCTCTTAACTTAGAAGATAAGAGGTTGAAATGGCTGCAAAAAAAAATAAGAAAAAAAATGAGAAAGAAATAAAGAAAAAAGAGACCATAAAAAACCAGGTTACAGCTATTTTATTTATTGCGGCGGCAGTTTTTCTGCTGGTTTGCCTTCAATTTACCGGGCAGACGGGATTGCTGGGCACATTGATGAACATAATTTTCAGGACGCTTCTGGGTGAAGCGGCGATTGCTCTTCCATTTTTTTTCCTGGTTGTCTCAATCGGGTATTTTTGGCCTTATAAAATTGAAAATTTAAAAAATCGTCTTTTCGGTCTTATTATTGTTTTTGGCATCCTGGTCATCTCGCTGCATTTAAGAGTTTATTTACAGGAAGCAGCGCTTACCGGTGGGAAGAGTATTTTTCCCTCCATGTTGGAGCTGGGTCTTTCGCAACAAGGAGGCGGGTTGATCGGGGCGCTATTGAGTGCGGTTTTATTTTTTCTTTTTAAAGATTTAGGAAGCTATATTATTATCATTTCGTTAGGCCTTATCGCTTTGTTGCTGATGACGAACAGTCCGTTATCGGAACTGCTGGACAACGTACGGGGTGTCTTCAGCTTTTTTATTCGCTTTCTCAAAAACTTTAGCCGGGTTTTAAGCAGCGCAGAGGAAGAAAAAGAAAGCATGAAAGAGAACAGCTATACCATTAAGGAGTACAATAATTTTACACTACCTGTGGAAGAAGAGAGGAAATATAAGCTACAAAAGGAGAAAAAAGAGCAAAACGGTATGATTGTTTTACCCGGCAGAGAAAGTTTTTTAAATGAAGAGGTCTTAAGGGATGCACAGACAGATAAAGAGGAGAAAAGTATCCCCGACTCTGTGCCGGAAGAGACCTCCGTAACGATTACGCAGTCTATTCTAGAGGAGAACGAACCTTACGAAGAGTATAAATTTCCTCCTCTGGATCTGCTGACAAAAGTAAACAAACTGCGGGATTTACAACAGCAAAAACTTATTCATGAACGGGCCAGAGCTCTGGAAAGCACTTTTGAAAGTTTTGGGGTCAAAGTAAGAATTAAGGAGGTGCAGGCCGGCCCTGCGGTGACCCGTTATGAAATACAACCCGAAACGGGTGTTAAGGTCAGCAAAATACTTAGTCTCAGCGACGATTTGGCCTTAAATCTTGCTGCTTCCGATGTCCGTATTGAAGCTCCGATCCCCGGAAAAGCGGCGATAGGTATAGAAGTCCCCAATAAGATTATCCAGCTTGTTTATCTCAGAGAAGTCTTGGAAGATAAAGCTTTCCAGCGTTTTACTTCTCCTCTGGTAAGCGGGTTGGGTAAGGATATCACCGGAGTACCTGTTTTTGCGGATTTAATTAAGATGCCCCATCTTCTTGTTGCCGGTTCTACGGGATCGGGGAAAAGCGTCTGTATTAACTCTATACTGTGCAGTATCCTTTTTAAGGCGCCTCCCTGGGCGGTAAAATTTTTATTAATCGATCCGAAAATTGTGGAGCTTAATGTCTATAATGGGATTCCTCACCTTATCTCTCCGGTTGTGACGGAAGCCAAAAAGGCTTCACTGGCACTGCGGGCTATGGTTAAGGAAATGGAAAGAAGGTATGAATTGTTCGCTCAAAACGGCGTCCGGGATATTGCCAAATACAATGAGGCATATGGTTCTCTTCCTTATATTGTTGTTGTTATTGATGAGCTTGCCGATCTGATGATGGTTGCTCCTTCGGAAGTTGAGGATTCCATTGTCAGGTTATCTCAGATGGCCAGGGCTGCCGGTATACATCTGGTTATTGCCACTCAGCGTCCGTCTGTGGATGTTATTACAGGTTTGATTAAGGCCAATATTACTTCCAGAATCGCCTTTGCTGTTTCTTCCCAAATTGATTCCCGGACGATCCTGGATACAGGGGGGGCGGAAAAACTTCTCGGACGAGGGGATATGCTTTACCATCCCATTGGTTTGCATAAGCTGCTGAGGGTTCAAGGTGCTTTTATCAGTGAGAGTGATATTGTAAAAGTTGTTGATTTTATCAAACAACAGGAAAGCCCTCTTTATCAACAGTCTTTTTTAACTGAGGAAACAGTGGAAGAAATGACGGAAGAAGATCCCGACGATCTTTTGCCGGAGGCCGTTAACTTAATTTTAGAAGCGGGACATGCCTCCATTTCTATGCTCCAGAGGCGATTTCGTATAGGTTATAACAGGGCGGCGCGAATAATTGACGATATGGAGAGACTTGGTATTATAGGGAAATTTGAGGGCAGCAAGCCCAGACAGGTTCTCGTCAGGGCTGAGCAGATCCAGGGAATTCTAAACGGAAAAGTAAGGCCCATAAGCCGGAAAGAATAAGCCAAACGGAGAAAGGAGGATTGCTTTTGCAGGAAATTGGTGCTTTACTGAAAAAGGAACGTCAAGAGAAAGGGATAAGCCTGGAGGAAATTAGCCGGAAAACCAAGATTCAAGTTAGATATCTGCAATCTCTTGAAGAAGGTGATTTTTCCTGTTTTGCCGGTAAAGTATATATTAAAGGGGCACTGCGTAATTATGCCGAATCCGTTGGCATTAATGCCGCAGAGCTGATTTCTTATTATGAACGGATTTCCGGGGAAAAAGCTTCAGAGGAAAAGAGTGAGGAACTTAATCAGGAAAATAAAAACGAATTGTTCCACGGAAAAGAAAAGCGGTCTTTTCCTGTTGTAGCGCTGATCTGGGTAATTATGCTGGCTATTGTTATTGGTGGAAGTATCTGGTACCGTTCCCAGGGAAACTCCAATGGAGATCAACGAATTCCGTTTGAAGGCGTTTTGACCAGGGAACAGGAAGAAGAAAGTGTTGAAGAACCGGAAGAAACAATTACACTTCCCGAGATAGAAGATATTGAGGAAGAGCCTGAATCTGAAGATAACCCCGCAATTGTTCAGTTATCTTCAGGCAACAGGGAAGCGGTGTATTTGTTAAAAGGTGTGGAGCAGCCGGAACTGAGCATACACTTTACAGCAAAATGCTGGGTTGAAATAACTCAAGACGGAATCTTTGTCGAACAAAATACTTATAACCGGGGCGATGTAAGAACCCTGCCGGGAAGAAGCGGCGAAACAAAAATCCGCCTGGGT
>CAYQQF010000160.1:0-4565 GCA_964419485.1 uncultured Dethiobacter sp. | reverse complement strand
TGGCTTCTATGTTCGTATGGCAGGGGAGGCAGGATTCGAACCCGCAACCTGCGGTTTTGGAGACCGCTGCTCTGCCAGTTGAGCTACTCCCCTATATGCCAACATCTTAACCTATTCACTCGTTTTTGTCAAGAACCCGAACGATTTGGTTGTGTTTATTCTGTGATAATGTCACCAGATGGTTTCTACGGGGATGGTCTTGGGTTCATCCTCGGAATTATTTGCACTTACAGACTATTCCCCTCAGAAGGGTCCTTGTATTCAAAAAAAATAGTTCAAAGTTTCTTCTTCAAGTTCCTGCAGTAACTTGCAATGCTTTTCCCTTTATAATAAAATACTAATATATGGGGTATTCTATGTCGATTCGTTCAGGAGGAATTGGGTATGCTGGGAGTTATCGGATGTGGATTGATGGGAAGCGTAATTCTGGAAGGTATGCTGGAAAAAAAGATAGTTTCGCCGGGGGACCTTCTTATTTTTGATAAGGATCCGGGTAGAACCGTGTTTTTGCAAGAAAAGTGGAAGCTCAAGGTAGCTTCTGATGTTAAAGAATTATGCCGGGAAGCGAGTCAAATTATCTTTGCTGTTAAACCCCAGAATATTGCCGAATTGATCGAGGATATTAAGGAAGTATTGTCCGGGCAGCTTATTATTTCCATTGTTGCCGGTATTAAAAAAAGTTATCTGCAGGAGAAAGCCGGAAAACCCTTGCGAATTGTTCGTGTCATGCCGAATACTCCCTGTCTTATTGGTGAGGGTATGAGCATCATCAGTACGGGTAAGGGCGTTTCTGAAAAAGAAGAGGCATTTGTTAAAGATTTTATGGGAGCCCTGGGGAAGGTTGTTTTACTGGAAGAAAAATTACTTGATGCCGCCGCTGGCCTGAGCGGTTGTGGACCTGCTTTTTATCTTTTAATTCTGGAAGCTCTAACGGATGGTGGGGTAGAGGTAGGGCTTAACCGGGATACTGCTTTGATGCTGGCTTCGCAAACAATGCTCGGCACGGCCAAAATGGTCCAGGAAACAGGAGAACATCCCGCATCATTAAAGAACAAAGTAACTTCCCCCGGGGGATTAACCAGCGCCGGTTTGCTTGCCATGGAAGAAGGTTCAGTCCGGGCTTCGATGATTAAGGCAGTTGTGCAGGCTGTCCAAAGGGGCAGCCTGTTGGGAAACTAAGGTACTTTTATTTAAGGCAGGGTCGGGTTTGAATAGATTAATTAATTTCGAAATGTTGCAAAAAATTGTTGTTAAAGTGGGCACCAGGCTTTTAACTTATGAAACAGGGAAGCTGGATCTGGGTATTACTGAAAAACTGGTCAGAGACATTGCAGATCTGAAAAACCAGGGCAAAGATACTGTTCTTGTTTCATCGGGAGCGATTGGAGCGGGAATCGGCAGGTTGGGGCTTACAAAAAAGCCGACAACGGTTCAGGAAAGACAGGCACTTGCCGCCATAGGCCAGGGTTTATTGATCCAGTTTTATGAAAAACTTTTCGCCGAATATGGACACATTGTCGCCCAGGTATTGCTGACCAGGGAAGACATGGAAAATAGAAAGCGTTATATCAACTCCCGCAACGCTCTGCTGCACTTACTTAAATATGGAACAATACCTATAATTAATGAAAACGATACTATATCCACCGATGAAATTGAATTTGGTGATAATGATAAACTTTCTGCTCTGGTGGCTACGCTCATTGATGCAGACCTGCTGGTTATTTTGACCAACATAGACGGTTTGTATACCGGAAACCCACACTTTGACTCGTCGGCAAAATGTATACCGCTGGTAACTGAAATAACTCCCGATATCAGAAAAATTGCTGGAGATACAGACGAAATGCTGGCCAAGGGAGGGATGAGCAGCAAAATTGAAGCAGCCGAGATAGTAATGAATTCCGGGATTGATATGGTCATCGCAGACGGACGCCAGGAAAATGTTTTAAAACGTATCATCCAGGGAGAAGAAATAGGGACTTTTTTCTGTTCCAAGCACGGACATTTGCGCAGCAGGAAACGCTGGATTGCTTTCACGCAAAAAATTAAAGGCGTTATTTATGTAGATAAAGGTGCAGCAGAGGCTATTATTGGAGAGGGAAAGAGCCTTTTGCCAATAGGAATTATAAATATTGAAGGGGCTTTTGCCAGAGGAGAAACGGTTAGCATATCCACTCAAAGGGGAGAGGAACTGGCTCGGGGACTTGTAAACTACAGCGCTGATGAATTAAGGCAGATTATGGGATGTAAGTCTGATGAAGTAACAGATGTCCTCGGCTATCCTGGGAATAAGGAAGTTATTCACCGGGATAATCTCGTCCTTTGTTGACATCCAAAAATACGTGAAAGGAGGGTTACCCTGTCAGAAAGCGGGGAGAAAAATGAGGATACTTTTTACGCAAGGTATGGAAAAAAATGACATTATTATTGTTGATACAACTTTGCGCGACGGAGAACAAACAGCCGGAGTTGTTTTTTCTAACCAGGAAAAACTTCGCATTGCCAGGTTATTGGAAGAAATCGGGGTTCATCAGTTGGAAGTCGGAGTGCCGGTGATGGGAGGAAATGAAAAGTCCGTAATTAAAAAGATGGTCTCGCTGAATCTCAAGTGCAGCCTTATGGCCTGGAACCGGGCCAATATTAATGATATCAAGCATTCACTGGACTGCGGGGTTGATGCCTTGGCCATCTCCATCTCCACATCGGATATTCATATTAAGCATAAGTTAAACAGCACCAGGGAACAGGTTCTGGAACAGATGGTGGCTGCAACTGAATTTGCCAAAGGACACGGGGTGTATATCTCGGTAAATGCTGAAGATGCTTCCAGGACAGATTTTGACTATCTGCTTCAGTTTGCCCTGGCTGCTAAAAATGCCGGTGCCGATAGACTGCGCTACTGTGACACCATAGGGATACTGGAACCCTTTCAGACTTATGAGATCGTTTCCCGCTTAATAAAAGAAACCGGCATGGAGATTGAAATGCATACTCATAATGATTTCGGTATGGGCACCGCAAATGCTCTTGCAGGAGTAAAAGCCGGGGCGCGATTTGTGGGTGTTACGGTAAATGGTCTGGGGGAAAGGGCCGGCAACGCTGCGCTGGAAGAAGTGGTTATGGCTTTAAAGATTCTTTTTAAGAAAGAGCAGCACATGCAGACGCAGCTGTTCCGTGAGCTTTCAGAGTATGTGGCCGGCGCTTCGGGAAGGAAACTGCCTCCGGGGAAATCGATAGTCGGGGATAATATGTTCCGCCATGAATCCGGAATTCACGCTGACGGAGTGATTAAATTTCCCGGAACATACGAAGTATTCAGCCCGGAAGATGTAGGCCTGGAAAGACAGATCGTTATCGGAAAACATTCCGGTTCAAAGGCCATTATGCTCAAGTTTCGGGAATACGGTATTAATTTAACTGAAGAGGAAGCAGGGGAGATGCTTCCCAAGATAAGACGTGCGACAGTGGAGATGAAAAGGCCCCTTTTTGACAAGGAACTGGCCTATATATACCAGGATTATATGCATAAGAAGTATGAGGAAGAGTTCCGGGTTTAAAGCCCATATCTCGATAACCATATATGATAGAAAGGAAGAGCGCTTAATGGGAAAAACAATCGCAGAAAAAATATTTAGCCGTCATTCGGGGAGGGATGTCGGCGCCGGCGACCTGGTGGTTGCTCGGCTGGATTTTATTATGGGCCAGGACGGAACAGCTCCTCTGGCTATCCGTTCTTTTCGCGAGATGGGCGGAAAGAAAATCTTTGATCCGTCAAAAGTGGCCTTTATTATTGACCACAGCGCACCCAGCCCCAACGAAGGAGTATCGTCTTTGCATAAACTGATGAGAGATTTTGCAGAGGAAACGGGCATTACCCTTTATGATATAGGATGCGGGGTTTGTCACCAGCTTGTTCCCGAACAGGGACATCTGGTGCCCGGAGACCTGGTGATAGGAGCTGATTCACACACCTGTACTTATGGAGCCCTGAACTTATTTTCTACCGGTGTGGGTTCGACAGACCTGGCGGCAGCGATGATCTCCGGAAAGCTGTGGTTTAAAGTTCCGGAAACGATACGGTTTAACTGCCGGGGGGCTTTTCAGCCGGGGGTTTTTTCTAAAGATTTAATTCTGTCTCTTATCGGCCGGACTACTGCGGACGGGGCAACATATTTAGCGGCGGAATTTTCCGGAGAAGCGATAGCATCGCTGGAAGTAGAAGAACGCTTTACTATTGCCAATATGGCCATTGAGATGGGAGCCAAAGCCGGACTGATGGAGTTTGATCAAAAAGTGGAAAAATGGCTGGAAGAGCGGGTAAGCAGAAAACCCGAGCCTGTTTTCGCAGATGAAGATGCAAAATACTTTGACGTCCGGGAATATGATGTAAGCTTGCTTGAGCCTCAAATCGCCTCTCCTCATACAGTGGACAATGTAGCCCCGGTAAGCGAAAAAGAAGGGCTTCCCATTCAGCAGTGCTATATCGGGACATGCACGAACGGCAGGCTGAACGATTTGCGGGCAGCTGCCAGTATATTGGCCGGGAAAAAGATAAAGGAAGG
>CAYQQF010000159.1:0-4624 GCA_964419485.1 uncultured Dethiobacter sp. | reverse complement strand
CTCCGGTCAGAAAGAGCTCGCCGGAAGGTTTGTGAAAATAAGCTACAGCCAGTTGTGCCAGGGCCAATCTCGTATCCGAAACCTCGAGCCAGGCAACCGGACAGCCTTCAGGGGATTTTTTTTCTGCGACAACAGCTTTGGCACCTTTTGTTATAGCCTCTTCTATATATCCGTGTCCGTCATACTTTTCCCCCTTAACGGCAACAAAAATGTGGCCGGGCTTGACATGCCGCGAATCAAAACTGATCCCTTTGATTTCCTCAAACTCTCTGGTAATGTTGTAAAAGGACCGGCAGCATAATTCTTTAATTAAAGTCGATAAGGTAATAACTGACATGGCGTCTCCTCTTTTATACTTCTTTAGTATTGGCTAAGAGAAAACCCTGTATTAGTTGAAATTTTTGCCGTTCAGAGATAATAAAAAAAGCGCCCTCAGTACCATCCTGAGAAAGCGCTTTTTCCTTTTGGTTATTAAAGACCTCAAGTGCTTCACTGGTCTTTTAGTATAATTACTGCCTTCCGACTCTGACTCCCTGATTCGTTATATAAATTTTTTATTGACATCTTCCCAATTGACCAGGTTCCACCAGGCTTCGATAAATGCTGCCCTTTTGTTTTGATACTGCAAGTAATAAGCGTGCTCCCATACATCGAGGACAAGTAAGGGGATGGCTCCCCATATAGTTAAATCCTGGTGTTTTTCAGCCGTTAAAATGAGCAGCTTGTCAAATTTGTCATGCCGGCAAAGTAAAGCCCAGCCGGAACCTTCAACCATAGCCGCAGCACTGGAGAATTGTTTTTTAAAAACTTCAAAACTCCCGAAATCTTTAATAATTTGGCGGACAACCGCCTGATCACCGGGTGTTCCGCCCTGTGAAGACATATTCTCCCAGAACAGGGTATGTAAAATATGACCTGAGCCGTGAAAAGCCAATTCCCGCTCCCAGTGCTTGACCAGGGCAAAATTACCCTCTTCTCTGGCCTCCTTTAATTTTGCTTCCGCATTGTTCAGTCCATCCACATAGGCTTTATGATGCGCCGTGTGGTGCAGCCGTAAGGTTTGCTCATTGTAATACGGTTCCAAAGCATCATAATCATAGGATAATGCAGGCAATTCGTGATTCATTTTACCACGCCCTCTCACTTAAAAGTTAAATGTATTTTATCATATATATTAGAAACAATCAACTATAATCTGAATATAATTTTAATATGAGAATTCATATTATGTGCCAATTAGCAAAGAATAAAAAAAGGAGCAATACAAGCTTGCCCCTTTACTAAATTATTTTTAAATATGTTAATATTTACATGCTAAAGTTCTTTCTTCTTACATTAACAAACATGACCATGCTACTGGTCGTGGTCGTGATCTTCGCATCCATGCTCATGACCATGCTGCCCTTGCGTACAGAGACTGTCTCCAGCGGCAAGATTGCCGGAGAGGAAATCCTTGACGACATCTGTAACCAATCCCGTAACTCCAATTATGGCAGAAATGCCTTCCTGTGCAAAAAGGTTCTGGGCACGCGGCCCCATCCCACCGGCGATCACGCAACTAACACCCTTTTCACCTAGAAAACGCGGTAAAAAACCGACCTGGTGCCCCGGACTGTCAATCACTGTGCTGTTAATTTCCCGGCCTTCTTCTATATCTACTAGAGTATAAGCCTGGCAGCGTCCAAAATGTTGCGCTACCTGCGCCCCATCGGTGGCTATGGCTATTCTTCCCCGGGAGAAATAAACGTTTTCCTGCTGCTGGGCTGCAGATGCTTGAAAACCCAAAGAATATTTATAAGTAGAATCAGCAGTTAAGTTTCCTTTTTCAAACTTCTCTACTGCTTCTTCTAATGTAATTTCAGGAAGCAAATAAACCTTAATGCCCGACTGTTCAAGAAGAACGGAGGCTTTTGGCCCCAGCTCACCCGTAAGAAGGACATCAACTTTTTGTTCAATAAGAAACTGAGCCGCTTTTATCCCGGCACCACTGCCCTCAGGATTTCCGGGATTAGGTAAAAAATTCCACTCCTTTTTTTCCGTATCGTACAGGGCAAAAGTTGCACACCGCCCAAAACGTGGCTCAAGCAGGGCGCGGGCGCTTTCTTCTCCAGTGCTGATGGCAATTTTCATTTTCATAAACCTCCTAAACTCTTTTTATTTTAAAATTATTGTAAACTAGAAAACTCTAAGCTTTGATGGCTTAACTTGGACGGCAGCTTTAGATTCTGTTATAATTATAATGAATTTAGTAATTAAAACTATTTTTATGGGCATATGCTCATTTACTATTAATAATCATAAATAAATAACGGGCATATGTCAACATTTTTTCTCAAAAACCTCTAACAGGGAGGGGGCAGCCAAAACCCGTGCCTAGAAAACCAAAATGTCGCAAAGTGGCATTTTTGCCGGAACAGACGCATTTCAAACCGGCGGGTATACCGCTTAAAGAACTCGAAGAGGAATGTATCAGGGTAGAAGAACTGGAGGCTATACGTTTAAAAGACCTTGAGGGCCTGGAACAGGAAATCTGTGCAGAAAAAATGGATGTCTCCAGGGCTACTTTTCAAAGAATTATCCGCCTTGCCCGCTTGAAACTGGCCAAAGCGCTGGTAGAGGGAAAGGCAATTCGTATTGAAGGAGGAAATTATAAGTTTAACAGGCCAAAACATGATACATGTCCTTACTGTGAATGCTTGGATAATAATCAACAAAATGTAATAAGCGGTGAAAAACATGGAACCCCTTATCCGCCCCAAAAGGGCAGATGTCCTTACTGCGGGAAAAAGGTAACCTGATCTCCTTCCCTGACTAAGACAGAATCATTACAAAAATCTTTCCTTTATTTCCCCAGAAATTTCTTCAGCGGTCCGCCCTTCAGCATTAATAACCGGGGCCATTGTCTCCAGCTCCCCGCTCCCAAGAAAATTTTTATCGCCTCCGGATATGACAATGGCCGACACTTCGGGCAGCCGGGCAAAATTTTTATTCTCAAAACTAACGACTTCAATACCTTCTTCGCGCAAGTATTCTTGAATATGGGAAAGCACCGGGCTTACTGCAACTCTTAACATACCAGTACTCCTTGTTTTTCTTTTTATTTTACCCGGAAAAACCTGTTATATTCCCGCATCGTTTTTTAATGAAAGGCGATAGCCAAGTGCTGAAGAAAAATCTTGCAGCGGAAGGTAGGTACGCTCCTTATAGAGCAGAGGGTGCAATTGGGTTTTTACAAGCTCTCCTTTTTTGTAGACCACGTTTTCTCCCAATACCATCTCGCATTCTCCCAGACCGACCTTTCCCCCTCCCAGCCAGACAAGAGGTTTCCCCAGAACCCTGGCCAGATCGCGAGCGCTTACATAGATCTCATCTTTGTCAAGAATTGGTCTATAGTCAAAGAGAAGTTTTTTCCCGTTTACCTCAATTTTAAGGTTTACATTATCATGGACTGCAGAAAGGTAAAAGTCATCCAGGATTACTTCCTGATAAACCTTTAAGGTTTCCTCTTTACGGCTGACGGAATAGTCCCGGATGCGCCTCCCCGGAGGTGCGGTTTCCATAATGTTGGCATCAAAGTAATAAACCGCTTTGACACGCGGCCTGTCTTCCATAATACCGTTATACATACGCATGATCATCTCCCGGGCAAAATCGATGTGCTCACTTTCATCAGCCACAGTATAATTGACGACCGCCCATTCGGAAATATGTATAGGCTTGCGCGCACTGAAATTTTCGTAAATATACTCCAACAGCTCAAGGGGATCTCTTACCAGGGAAGCAGTATTAGGATCGGCGTTATAATAAATAACACTGTATATATTTACTCCTACCCAATCGACGTATTCGTCTCCGGGATAATAGTCGAGAATAGTGCTCTGGGGATTGGTAAAAACAGTCCAGACCATGGCCACATTGGGGGCTTCTTCCTCCATTATTCTGTAAATTAACCTCCATTTTTCTTTATAAAGATCCGGGTCGCCGCTGTAGGCGCACCAGGTTCCGTTCATTTCCGAAGCAAAACGCAGAAAAATAGGCACACCTGTCTCCCCGGCAAGACGGGCAAACCGCCTCAGATACTCATCATCCTGAACCTGCTCCAAACCGTTGTTGGGTTCCCAGGCGATTTGCGGAACAGCACCTGCTGAAACAAGCTCTTGAACCCATTTTTCAGGAAAAGGTTGTCCATAACGCACATAACGAAAAAAAGTTGCATGATCCTTTCCGATCTTTTCATTAAAAACATTTATATCAGAATTAACCCAGTAAGCCTGGTCAATATAAGCTCCCAGGTAAGTTCCCTTCAGGGGTTCATACTTGGCATTGGTATAGCCGAGCAGGTCTTCCGATGTAAGGCCTGCGGCAGTTGCCGGGAAAGATAACAGACCGATTAAAATAAAAATTACAGAAACGGGAAAAGCCCTGCCATGAAACAGTTTAAAATATTTCAAAAAAATAGCCACAAGCTCTGTCTCCCCCTTAATCGTAAAAACATTGTTCGACCTTTTATTCTATAAAGGATAAAAAACATACTTTAATTACTATGATGCCTGCCCATAAAATAAAGTTCCCTTTTTCTACAACGTATGTTACAATAATAACAGTAATTGGCTTATATTTGCAA
>CAYQQF010000158.1:0-4651 GCA_964419485.1 uncultured Dethiobacter sp. | reverse complement strand
GGAAGGTATTAAGAGCTTACTGGAAGTCCAGCAAGTTCACTAAATGAATAGGATAGAAATACGCAAAGAAAAGTAGAAAAATTAGCAAAATAGTTACACAGTACAAGGAGGCATATTTAATGGGAGATTACGGTAAATTAAGAAACTATTTTGCCGGGGCTATTGCGGTTTTAATTGTAAGTATGATTTTGATTTCCCAACCCACATTTCTTATTGTTGAAGAGATGCAGCTTCCGATTTTTTTATCAGGTGCATTGGCTATTGTTTTTTTAAGGAATCCTTTAAAAACATTAGAATCTTTTAATCCCTTAACCTCATTTGCTGTTGACTGTTTTTTGGTGATATTGAGTTTATCAACCGCCGTTTACATTTTATTTGTCTTTGAACGTATAATTGTTAATCCTTTGCCTAATTCTTTAGATAAAATTTTTGCTGCTATAGCTGTATTATTGGTGTTAGAGGCAGTGCGCAGATCTGTAAATCTTGCTGTTGTTTTATTAGCGGGAGCCTTTCTTTTTTATGGTTTCTTTGGAAACTGTTTGCCGAATATAATTTCTTGTCGAGGATACGATTGGAACCGATTGGCCAGCACTCTTTATCTAACAAGACAAGGATTATACGGTATCCCTCTGAAGGTTATGATCAATTACATTGTATTATTTGTAACATTTGGTACTTTTCTCGAAATCTCAGGGGGAACTGATTTTTTTATTAACATCTCCAGAAGCATAGCTGGCAAATTTGTTGGTGGTCCAGCTAAAGTCGCTGTTTTAGCCAGTGGATTAATGGGATCTATTTCCGGCAGCGCAGTGGCTAATGTCGCTACAACGGGAGTTATAACCATTCCAACAATGAAAAAAAGTGGTTATGAGCGAAACTGGGCTGCAGCAATTGAAGCAGTGGCTTCTACAGGAGGACAAGTTTTGCCTCCTGTTATGGGTTCAGTAGCGTTTATCATGGCGGAATTTTTAGGGATACCTTATTTAGAGGTGGTAAAAATAGCTTTTATTCCCGCGTTACTTTATTATGCCAGTGTTTTTGGTGTGGTTCACTTTTACGCCCTTAAACATGGAATAAGGGGTGAAAAAAAAGAAGATCTGCCTAATTTTGTTGATACGATAAAAGATAAAGGTTTATTTGCCATACCTTTAATAATTTTAGTAATTATACTTCTTAAGGGGTATTCACCTATGACTGCAGCCCTGTACGGATTACTTTCAGCAGTAATCGTCACTTCTTTTAAGAAAGATACACGTTTAAGTCTGGCAAATATAATTGAGATCCTTAAAAAAACGGGTTTCACTATTGCTTCATTATCATGCACAGGAGCGGCTGCAGGGATCATAATAGGTATAGTCTCGTTGTCGGGATTAGGAGCAAAGCTTTCCTCAATTTTAATAACTTTATCCGGGGGCAACTTTTTTATATTATTGTTTTTAACCGCTTTAGCGTCTATTATCATCGGGATGGGGGTAACTACTGCCGTAGCTTATATTTTGTTAGCCACCTTAGTGGGTTCGGCTATAACTCATATGGGTGTTTTGCCGGTTATGGCGCATCTATTTATCCTATATTTTGGAATTTTGTCGATGATTACACCTCCAGTGGCCTTAGCAGCTTATGGAGGAGCTGCAATTGCTGAATCAGATTTTGTAAAAACTGGCTGGACTGCTTTCAAGATCGCTATTCCAGGTTTTTTAATACCATTTTTCATTATCTATAATCCTGCTCTAGTACTGCAGGCTGATTTGTTGACAATTATTTGGTCTGTGTCTATTTCTTTTGTTGGCATTATTTTCTTCTCAGGAGCACTGGTTGGCTTTATTCGCTCCGATATGAATTTATTGGAGAGAATACTTTTAATGGTTGGTTCTTGTTTGTTGATTTTGCCAGGGGTTTATATTACTTTAGGCGGTTTTATAATTATATCAATTGTAATGCTTTTGAATTATAGAAAGAAAGCCATCTTGCAAAATTAAATTTGTAACTGTTCGTATGCGCATCAAAAACCGGACCTTCAGAGGCAGTTGCAACCCAAATAATGGAAGGGGGAATAATAATCTTTAAAATCGTTAAGCGCTTGGAGGTGAATAAAAGCTTACATTTGTGACAATAAAAAATGAGATTGGTATGTAGAGCAGCAAGTATAAGCTAGTAAAAAAAAGGGTATTCTTTGGCAAGATATTTTCTATCAAATTATACGAGGAGGGTTTAATTGTGCTAAAAAAAATATTTCTAATGGCATTACTGGCATTGTTTTTTGTGTTTGTATTTAGCGGGTGTGCTCAACAGGATAAAGAGGCAGTAAATATCTCTATAGGAACAGCTCCGGCCACAGGTTCTTTTTACCCCGTAGGTGTTGCTATGGCAGATGTGCTTAATAATCATACGGAAGGCATAGAGGCAACAGCAGAAGAAACCGGCGGTTCAGCTGAGAATTTGGCTCTTATTGATGAAGGACGTATTGAAATGGGATTTTCACCGGGGGAGACTATAGAAAAAGCAGTATTGGGTATCGAACCGTTTACTAAAAAGACAGAAGTATTACTTGGATGGGTTCTTTTTCTTGATCCTATTCAACCCATCGCTTTAAAGGAATCGGGTATTACAAGTATCAAGGAGCTTGAAGGAAAAAGAGTTTCAATAGGCGCTCCCGGTGCCACTGTTAATTTTACGGCAATTGAACTTTTAGAAGCTCATGGAGTAGATACCAAGAAAGTTTCTTTTACGTATCTGGGTTGGGGGGAAGCGGCAGATGCATTAGCTGATAAAAAAATTGATGCTGCATTTTTCCAGTCTGCTATTCCTTCTCCTGCCATAGAGGGTTTGGCAGCCAGAATGCCTATTCAATTACTTGAAGTAGATTCTGCAGTACTTGAAAAAGACTTTGCTGATAAGGCACTTTTCCCGGGCATCCTTCCCGCAGGGAGTTATTCGGGGCAGGATGAAGATATAATATGGCCTCTTGATTATGCATATTGTTTTTTCAGCCCTGACTTAAGCGAAGATTTAGCTTATACAATTACCAAAACCGTTTTTGAGAACATAAATAAGATTGGCGAAGCGCATCCGATGGGGAAAAATATGCACTTAATTACGGAAGAGGTAGCAGAAAATATTGGTCTGGGGGTACATCCTGGAGCAATTAAGTACGCAAAAGAAATAGGTATATGGGAGTAGCTGATTGACTTTTTGACCAGTGTTAAAGTATTGATGAATTTAGCCCGGCATGGGTGATTAAGTATCGGCAAAGTAAACCCGCCATGAAAATGAACGGCGGGTTTACTTTGTCCGGAAATAAGCTGCATGAGGAAGAAGAAAGCGGAAAGACGATGGAACTCAGGTTTTGTAAAAACTCAGCGAAGTATTAACATAAACCAACATATATGTTATAGTATATTTTAAATAACCTAAGAAAAAAGAAAATTTCAAAAAAACAAGAAGAGAAGCGGTACTGGTTTAAAGGTGCTGTCCTTAGCTTTTTGGGTTTTTGAAAATGACGGGAAGTCAGGGGAGTGGTCCTGTGTGATAATTATTAACTATGATTTCATACAGTCGCCTGGCACCCAGACACATACCGGGAGGTAGAAAACTTGAAAACTACACTGAAAACAGAAATTGCCGGCAGGATTTTGAAACTGCAGGAAAAGTTAAAGGAGCAGGAGATTGAAGCGGCACTTATCACACAAAGCGTGGACCTTTTTTATTTCACCGGCAGCTGCCAGAAGGGGCATTTGATCGTCCCGGCAGAAGGAGAAGCTCGCTATCTGGTCAGCAAAAGTTTGGAAAGGGCCAAAATGGAAACACCCTTAAGCCGCGTGGAGCGCCAACAGAGTTTTCGGCAGCTCCCTGCCGAGGTGCGGGAATCAGCAGGTGTTATTAAAAAACTGGGGATGGAACTGGATGTCCTGCCGGCCGTGCTTTATTTCCGCTACCGGGACGCCTTTGCAGGATCGGATTTGGTCGATATCTCTCCGCTGATCAAAGAATTGCGTATGATCAAAAGTCCTTATGAGCTGGAGATAATGAAGAAAGGGGCGGAGATCTGCCATAAGATGCTGCAGTCTGTCCCTCGTTTTTTAAAGGCCGGGAAAAGGGAGGTTGAATTTGCAGCGGATTTGGAACACCTGGCGAGGACCCTGGGACACCAGGGGGCAGTCCGCATGCGTCAGTACAATCAGGAGACCTTCTATGGCCATCTTATGACGGGAGCCAATATTACGTACCCTTCTTTTTTTGACGGGCCGACAGGAGGCCCGGGGCTTTCTCCCGCTTGTCCCCAGGGACCCGGCTGGAAAGAAATTGAGGCAGGCGATATTGTCCTTATCGATTATTGCACCGTATATAACGGTTACTGCGTGGACTGTACGCGGGTTTTCTGCCTGGGGACGCCACCTGCGGATATCTTAAAAGCTCACCAGGATGCACTGCTTATCCACGAAGAAATTGTTAAAGCAGCCAGGCCGGGCACACTCTGCTCAGAATTAGCTGATCTGGCTTTCAGAATGGCGGCAGAAATGGGATACGAGGAAAATTTCATGGGCTTAGGCAATGAGAAGGCCGGCTTTGTAGGCCACGGGGTGGGGCTTGAGCTGGACGAGTTGCCCGTCCTCACCGCTAAACAGCATTATCCCATGACCGAGGGAATGGT
>CAYQQF010000157.1:0-4701 GCA_964419485.1 uncultured Dethiobacter sp. | reverse complement strand
ACAACTTCAATCTGCATTGTTTCTGTCACTTTAACGAAAAGTTCCAGCAGCAAAGTTTGGCGCAATTCCTTGCTGGGGGGATCAGTCAGCTCAAAATCGTCCATGGCCACCTTGGCACGGACCAAAACATCATCTTCCGGCCGGGCTCCCTCGATCTTGACGCTCTTGGTAAAAGGAACATCTTCAAAAGCATGGCGGACAAGATCGCCCTCATCTACCAGGAAGATCTGCTTGTGGATTACCCCTTTGACGATAACGGTGTCTTCCTTTATTTCTGTGGTTACATCCCTTACAGAAGGAATAATACGAAATATTTTCTTGGCTGTAATGGGGAGAGTTACTTCAGGATTCAGGGTTTGTCGGACCTTTTTCTCACCGACAACATGGTCTACTTTTAGTAATTTTTTCTTAACTTTAATATGTTTACCTCTTACATCGACTACAACTTCTACCTGCTCAGTTTTCGTTACTTTTACAAATATATCCAGAACGACGACCTGCCGGACTGTTTCGCTATCAATTAAATCGGCATCAACAGATAAAATATTGATTTCAACATGGTCATTCAAATCCTTCTTTGCACCGGGAATATCAACAAATATCTGGAAAGTAACATCCTCATCTATATGGCGGACAAGATCACCCTTATCTACAACAAAAAGCTGTTTATGAATGTTTCCGCTAACCAGAACTCCGCCTTCCCGCACCTCGGTTTCAGTATCATTTATTGTTGCATGCACATCAAAGACTTTTTGCACTTTAAAAGGCAGCGCAATTTCAGATTCCACAGCCTCTTTAACGGTATCTTCACCGATAACCCGTTCCACTTTAAGTAATTTGCGGTCGACAATCAGGCCTTTGAACATTCGTTTTTCCCTCCTTTCGTTTAACTTTATTTAAACTCACTATAATATATCCATTGGTTGCCGGTAATGTGACAGATAACCGGACAAATATTTGAAAAGAGGTTTAGAATATTTCATCGGTGCGAAGCCGCGTGAAAAAGGATTTTTCATTCTGTTGTAGAAAATATATCTGGAACAGTTTAACGATGACTTGGTTGAAGGAGAATCTTTACATGGCACAAAAGAAAACTGTTGCCCTGGTTCCGGCTTTTAACGAGGAAACTCGCATCTCGTCAGTACTGAAAGTAATTACCGCTTCTTCTCTCGTTGATGAAACTATTGTCCTTGATGACGGCTCCTCAGATAACACTTCTCACGAAGCGGAGAAGTTTCCAGTCAGGGTCTTGCGCTGGGATGAAAACAGAGGGAAAGGAGCCGTACTTCAGGAAGGAATTAATAAAACTCCCGACGCCGAATACTATCTTTTTCTCGATGCGGACCTGCTAAATTTTAAAGCTGAACATATTGAACGTCTTTTGTCTCCCCTGTATGGCAAAAATCCTCCCGCTATGACAATCGGGGTTTTTCACGCCGGTAAAAACGAACGTGTCAACCTTGCGCAGCGCTATTTTTCCATACTAAACGGGCAGCGGGCTTTAGGAAGAGGTTTTGTCGATATTTTGCCTGACCTCTCCTGGTCCCGGTTTGGTGTAGAGATCCTCCTCACAAAATATGCCGGTTTAGCCGAAAAAATTATCTCATACCCCGAGCTGGAAGGGATCAGTCATGTGACTAAAGAAGAAAAACTTGGCTTTTGGGGAGGGGCAAACTATCGCCTGCAGATGTATAACGAATGCCTTTATGCGCTTTTTAATTACAAGGAGATGATAAAGCTTAATCCTGGTAAGGTTCCGGAAGAAATTTTAAGAAAACTAGGCAAACCCTGAAGTTATTATGGTAAAACCAAACCGAAATCGGGTTCCAGGGGTTTAGCCAGCTCCATATGACCGACAAGAGTCTCCACTTCTTCACCATCTATGATGATTTTTACCTGTTTAATTCCAGGAAACTGAGAAAGCGTGTTGACGATGGAATAGACAGTTAATATTTCCCCCGTAGAGCCGCCCCAATGGCTGGAATAAAGTTCAGCAGAAAAATTAACACGGGCCGTCTCCTCTGCAACAAATATATCAAGGACTTTTACATCAACAGGGATTGTCCGTCCCAGACCGGAATCAAGGGGTCCTTCGATCAAGGCCTCCAGAGCGAAAACCCTGGGATCTTCAACTGTTTCCGGAATTTCTCTTTCTTCTTTTACCAGACATGCGGCATGTTCATCTGCAAAGTAGAGAATCACAGACTTTAGTTCTTCTTTTTCATTCTCCTCCCGCTGTTCTTTGGCCGTTGCTTCCGAGCCGTTTTCCACGGGAGGGTTAACCGGAGGCGGAGAAGATTGACTGCCGCATCCGGTTAAAAAAAATCCTGTGAAATATAATAAGAAAAAGAGAAGCAAAATAACCGGAAGAAATCTGCTTTTTCTTATTCTGAAAAACAAAACCCAATCACTCCTTCCTTTCAAGCACCCATACTTCTCTCTCTTCAGGTAATGTATCCCGGGAGAGCAACACGGGCTTTTCGCCTTTTTCGTTCACCTTTTCACCTTCAAGAAAGAGCTTGACGGTTTCAATGGGCCAGTTCCGGGTTATATCCGTCTGATAGTGCATCGGAATTACGATAGAGGGGGAAAGTTGCTCCGCTACTATCTTCGCTTCAGCGGCATCGATGGTATAATGTCCCCCTACGGGAATAAGAAGAACATCCACAGGAGATACCTTCTCCACATCGCTCTCCCCCAGAGGATGCCCGAGATCACCCAGGTGTACCAGACGAATATCTCCAATATTAAAAACAAAAGCAGTATTCCTTCCCCGTAGTTTACCGGAAGCATCATCATGGTAGGTAGACAGGCCAAAAATATTTATGTTTCCCTCGGAGAAGGAAATATCTTCCCAACCAAGACCGTCGGGAGTAAGCCCCCTTATAACCCGGGCTTCCGGTGCAGCAGCCGTATAATTGTGATCCATATGCTCATGACTTACAGTAACCAGGTCCGCCTCGACTTCCAGGCTTCCATAGCCGACCTGGGGAGAATAGGGATCCATTAATAACCTCACGCTATCTACTTCCAGCAAAAAGGCAGAATGCCCCAGGTACTCCAGCTTAATTACACTCTCGGAGACTCCATCAACTTCCTGCCTTTCCTGCTGGAATTCCTCCTCTGCCGGTTTCTTTCCTTCAACATCTTCAGAAGGCCGGGCTCCCGGCCCTATTCTGTAACCAAACCAGACAGCCACGATGAGAACGATAAACAGAGCCCATAATGCTTTCTTCCTGCTCATCCGTGTATCCTCCTTTTAGCCGTTTTCGGGTTTAACTCATCCCGGGAAAAACGTCTTTTCAATACACTTTATGAGCAGAAGAGAATATTCATGTCCACATTTTTAATCTTACAATAAAACATCTTCTTTATTAACTATATTACCTGGTCGCCGGACCTTAAATAGCCCCTTCCATTTATTTCTTTTCTTATTTCTCCCTGGGATGTGTTATAATTGAGTTTATCAATATTATGTAAACTTATATGCTGAGACACTTCAGGAGGGGCTTAAATGGATCCTTTTACTCATGGGATAATTGGCCTGGGAGTAGGAGCTCTTTGCGGTCAGCCTCTTTCTCCCTACAATGCCGTTTATAACGCGGCTTTTCTGGGAGCAATAGCTCCGGACCTGGACTTCGTAACAATGCTGGGCGGAGATATGACCTTTCTTAGAAATCACCGGGGAACCTCTCATTCCCTGGCAGGTTTTCTTTTTCTCTCAGCGGCTATAGCGGGGATTCTTTTTCTTGATTTCGGAGGAAATCCTCTGGTATATTTTCTCTGGGCTCTGGCCGGTGCCATGTCTCATGGAATTCTGGATTCCTTAAATTCTTACGGGACACAGCTTTGGTGGCCCTTGTCACAAAAACGCTGTGCCGGTAATTTGTTAATTTTTTTTGATCCATTTCTTATATTTCTTTTCATGCCAGTCTTATTTGCCTATCAGACGCCCCAAAAAGCTGCTTTTCTGGCTTTGGGATTAACAGGACTTTACCTGCTTTTGCGCTTGCTCCTTCGCCTTAATGTGGAACGATTGTTATATAAAAAATTTGATCTTGTTCGGGGTAAAACCAGGCTGGCTGTCCTGCCGGCACTACAGGGCACCGCAAACTGGGATTTTTTCATTGATGCTCCCAGGGAAATAATCTTGGGGACACTGAATTCTTTCAAACCGGGTATTCACAAAAAGCAATACCTGCCAAAAAAAGAAAACACACCTCTGGTTCTGCAAGCGCTGCAGACTATTCCGGGGAAATTTTTTAGCCAGTTTACTTCTTTTTATCATATCAACTTCTGGCAGGAAAAAAACAAACACATTGTTAAATTAATTGACCTGCGCTTTAAAAATAAAAGCGACTTTTTTTACAAATTAACGATGATTTTTAATGAACAGTTACTTCTGGAAGAAGCATACTTCCACCGTATGGGAGAAGTTATTACCGTGGAGAAGTATTCTAACGAAGAAAATGTTAAGACACCGTCATTAATGGGACAAGCCTAGGGACTGTTCTGCTTTTTATTGCGGTAAAAGCCTGCATAAAAGACGAGGATAATAAGAATAACCACTCCTATATAAAAAAACGGGGTGAGTAAAAGAACAGGAGCGAACAAGAGCGAAATGACAAAAAAGAGTAATCCGGCGGCAAGAAGGAGATAATAGCGCACTCCTCTCCGTCGAGGCCAAAAAATAATCAGTAA
>CAYQQF010000156.1:0-4718 GCA_964419485.1 uncultured Dethiobacter sp. | reverse complement strand
CTCGACTTTAACAGTAAAAAACAAAAAAAGACCTTTGTAAGCCTTAAAAATAGGCGCCTACAGGGGTTTTCTTATTTCCGAAACCCGTTGTATATTTTAGATTTTCTTTTTTGTATCTGCTACAAGTTGTCGGATCTCGCCAGTTCTTAGAAAGCGCCTATTTAAAGTAAGATTTAACGCATCGCCCAGATCCTTGATAATAGGGTCATAATAAGTTGCCCTGAAGATATTATCCTTAACCAGACAGACCTGATATTTCTTTAAAGATTCAATTATCTGCTCGGGTGCGTACTTTCCCTTTAACCGTTTGCTTAAAAGCCTTAAAATTAGTAGTGCAATATAACACGTGAGAAAATGGCCCTCAATTCTTTTTTCCAAGGAAACAAAAACAGGACGGCTTTGAAGATTGCTTTTTGTAATCCTAAAACTTCGTTCAATCTCCCAGAGCCCATGATAGGCTTTGGCAACTTCATGGTCAGGCATACTTACCTCGCTGGTAATAATTGCGTAGTAGCCATCATACTTTTCATCTTCCGTTATCTTATCCATATCCAAGTGAGGAATGCGTTTAGTATTTATACACTCACCGGTTTCCGGATTATATTCAATATTCTTTACGTAGCGCAATGCCCCACTGGCTTCCTTTTTGCTGTAACGTTTGGGATTTGCCACAATTTTTTGGGCCTTTTCAAGAACCTCGGCTCGTTTATGCCTTTGCCGTCTGGCGTAGAGCTCATTGTAGCAAACGATTTGTTTCACATCCAGAGGGATTTGGCGTTTTATATCGTCTGCAAACGTTACCCAAAACTTCTGTGGATACGGTCTGGATTTCATGCAAAAGGCAGCTTGCTCACCCCACGTGTCGGCTTGCTTCACCACCCCTTGCATTTTTACGTAACCTTTCTGATCAAAAACATACGTCTGGAAGTTTTGATCGGCTCCCCGTATTTTTTGGGAGAAAATAAAGCCGTCACCCTTCGCCATGAGAAATGCCACATTGTCCCCACTATTTAAACCCTTATCAGCGATAACAATGATTCTTCCTAACCCATAAGCCTCCCGTGTTTCCTGCAGCAGCGGCATCATCGTTTGGCTGTCATGTGTATTACCCTTAAAAAGACGATAGGTAATCGGGATAGCATCGGCATCAAGAAGCAAACCCATTTGAACCAGGGGATTGCGTGTGTTGTGCTTGCAAAAACCTTTGCGGCGAAAATCATCCTCTTTGTCGATTTCGAAATAGTAATTTGTAACATCGTAGAAAACCACATGGGTTTTGCGCTTGTAATTGATTCTCACCTGTTCATGTAGGTGAAGGAGAAGGTCCTCACGAAATGCTGCAAAATAGTCCAGGGCCCGGTAAACATCGAACCAATTACAGTTGAAGGAACCGGCCAGATTTTCTTTTTGCAGAAAACTAGCCCTTTTGGATCCCGGGAAAAGCACACGTGTATATACCAGAAGCTGCATAACATCGTTTAGCGAATAGTCCATGGACTTACTGCGCTGGCGGTTGATAAGAAACTGATCCAGCTTTAGCTCATGATAAATTGAACTCAGAGGAAGGAAACCTAAGCTACGCATGGCATCTTCATTTTCTTCCATAAGTTCATCAGCAAAGACAGACCCTAAAGGAATTTCTTTTCTGGCTTCCTCTTCTTCCATTTTTTGAGTGCGTATGCGGGCCACCTCTTTAAAATGAGCTACCGGGTCTTCATAGCGATCCAGATATTCGTCTACATAGCCCAAATTTTCTATTACCTTGTGTTTTATTTTCTTGGTCACCGGATCCCTATAGCCATGAACGATGCTTAGATTAATACGACCATTTTTTTGTTTTGAGGTTTTAAGAAACATATTGCAATCCTCCTTTTCCAGGACATCTTAATTGTACCATAATATACCACTATATACAACACCTAAATGTAAATAATTTGACATTAAAAAAACGCCCTAATGGCGTAGTATGAATGCTTTGCTTTTTATATTAACGGTTAATCAACTGTTAAACGGGCGAAAAATAGTTGACAAAATATTAGTCGTCATATAAAATGAGAATGATAATAGATCTCAGGTGTTTTGAATTTAATGAGAATGATTCTAATTATATAATTGCTTTGCGGGAGGGGGCCTATTTTAAATGACACTGGCACAGGCTGAAAAAGGAGAAAAACTTATTATTTGCAGTATTAACGATTCCGAAATGAGGATGAAAGCAATCCGTTTTGGTATCATGGAGGGCGCTGAAGTAATCTGTGCCGGGAAATTGCCTTCCGGACCGGTCATAATCCGCAAAGGACGACAGGAACTGGCTGTTGGACGAGGACTTGCTCAAAATATTGCCGTTGAAAGGATTGCCGGAGCACAACACCGGAGGAGACATGGACATTTATACGGAAGATTTTCGAACCTGTAATTATGACAAAGGTTCCAGGAGAAGCAGGGGACGGTGAAGAAGATGGGACTTCTTGAAATCAGCAAATCTATAAAGATTCCACCTGGAGCAAAAAAGATAGTACTTGCCGGTAATCCCAATGTTGGTAAATCAGTTTTTTTTAATGCGTTGACCAACCGGTATGTGGATGTATCCAATTTTCCGGGTACAACAGTGGACATCAGTTACAGCCCTTTGGGAAACGATTTTTTAATAGATACCCCCGGCATTTATGGTGTTTCATCTTTTAACGATGAGGAAAGAGTAGCCAGGGATGTGCTCATACAGGCTGATGTCGTTATCAATATTGTTGATGCGCTTCACCTGGAAAGGGATCTGTTTCTCACGCAGCAAATTATCGATTTGGGTATACCGATGGTTATCTCTTTAAATATGATGGATGAAGCCGTGAAAAATGGGCTGGAGATCGATATCGGGGTTTTGGAAAGGGAATTTGGTGTGCCTGTTATTCCGGCGGTTGCCGTTGAGGGGAAGGGTATCCGGGAGATCAAGGAGGCTCTCCCCCGGGCGTCTGCAGGGAACAAAGTCCCGCAGATTGGTGCGCTGCTTGAACCAGTCCGGACTTTTTTTCAAACTTCCGGCGAAGCGCTTTTATACCTGGAGGAAGATCCTCTGATCCAGGTCCCCGCCTCACTTCCCCGGCAGGCAAAAAAACAGGAAGAGATTTACAGACAAAGGCGTCTCAGGGTCAATGAGATTGTCTCAAAGGCCGTCCGGGAAACTATGGAAGGTGCGTCTTTTTCCGCGCGTCTGGGTCAGCTAACTCTTCAGGCTATCCCAGGTATACCATTTCTTTTTTTAAGCCTGATGGTCATGTATTATTTTGTGGGAGTATTTATCGCCCAGGTAGTTGTTGGCTTTACTGAAGGAGTTATTATGGAAGGTTACTACAGCCCCTTTGTAGAGAATTTGATGGAAAGGGTTTTTCCTGCGGAATCTCTTTGCGGATATATCCTGGCAGGTGAATATGGGATTTTAACCCTGACTGTCGTTTATCTATTCGGGCTGCTTCTGCCGCTTGTGGCCGGGTTTTATTTTAGCCTTTCCATCATGGAAGATTCCGGATACCTGCCCAGGGTTGCCACTCTGACGGATCGTTTACTGGTGAAAATGGGTTTGAACGGACGGGCGATTATCCCCATCATTTTGGGTCTTGGATGTGTGACCATGGCGGCGATTACCACCCGGCTTTTAGGCTCAAAGAGAGAACGGATTATTGCCACAGCGCTGCTGGGGATTACTATTCCCTGCTCGGCTCAACTGGGAGTTATTTTCGGCATGGTCTCTCCCCTGGGCATAGGCTATCTTTTCCTTTATTTAGCGGTTATTATCGGGGTCTTTATTATTCTGGGGCTGGTCATGGACAGGGTCCTGCCGGGCCGTTCGACGGATTTGCTTATTGACCTGCCTCCGCTCCGTCTTCCACAGTTAAAGAATGTATGGAAAAAAACGTACCACCGGACCGGGCATTTTTTAAAAGAAGCTGCACCTATTTTTGCTCTTGGCGCGCTTTTGATCAGCCTTTTAAACTTTTCCGGGCTTCTTGTTTCCATTCAGGATTTTTTCAGCCCCCTGGTAAACGGCTGGTTGAAACTTCCCCGTGAAGCGGCCACAGCATTTATTATGGGTATCGTCCGCAGGGATTTTGGTGCCGCCGGCCTTTATTCACTGGATATGACCCCGGGCCAGACCCTGGTGTCATTGGTTGCCATTACCCTTTTTGTTCCCTGCATTGCTTCTGTTCTGGTTATTTTAAAGGAGCGAGGCATTAAAGACGGTTTTTTAATCTGGGTCGGTTCCTTTTTTACAGCCTTTCTTGTAGGCGGTATCCTGGCAGCTTTTATTGCTTAATTTTGGTGAAAGTTTTAAGGAAAGGAGATCGGTGTATCATGGTAAAAAGAAAACCGGACAGGTGTCCCCGCTGCGGATACATTTTGACGAAAAAAGAAATGCTCCGATGCCCCCGCTGCAATACCGCTATCGTAGAAAAATGTAGCGACTGTTCCGGCTGTGGGCCTGTTTTATGGGGTAAAAAAGAAGACTGTAAAAAAGAAGAATAACACACAACAGGCCCTGGAAGATAAAACTGCTACCTTCCTTTCTTTAACGGGTTTTACTATAGAATTTTATAGGACCTGCCCCTTGTTGTATATCTATTATTACCTCACTTTACCTGTTCTTCCCTTTAATTAACAGATTACAGTTTTTATCAGTAGTGTTGCACAAAATTTTTAAAGTCTTGCAAAGCAATAAACTGTTAAAC
>CAYQQF010000155.1:0-4719 GCA_964419485.1 uncultured Dethiobacter sp. | reverse complement strand
GGTATCGTTAAATAGTTTTAATCTCCTTTTGTTTTGAAAATCCCCCTGCAAAATGGTCAAAGATGCCGGAGCAATGGAAAAAGGCCAGAATTCCCGATAATCATATTTCAAAAAATATATAATAAAAGCCTGCAAGAAACGGCCATGGCTGACAACCAGCACCGGATGCCGTTCTTTTCCCTCCGGCTTTTGACCGCTGATTCTGAAAAGCAATTGATAAAAAATTTTCACCCGCTGAAACAATTCGGGCATCCCTTCGGCTTCTGGAATGTTAGCATGGTGAAAATCCTGATGCAACTGTTGCAGGATTTCCGGAAAACGCTTTCCAATCTCCATTTTCGTCATACCTTGAATAACTCCCCATCCGTATTCCTCAAGCAGATTTGTAAAAATAGGCTTTGGAGCCGTATGCAAATCTGCGATAATAGATGCAGTCTCCCGGGCACGTTGAAGCGTGCTGCTGAAAATAAACGAAAAATTCTGACCCTGAAGACGCCTGGCCAGAAGGTGCGCTTCTTTTTTCCCCTCATCACCCAGAGGGAAATCAAGCCTTCCCTGCAGCCTTCCCTGCAGATTGGCTCTCGTAGTACCATGGCGAATAAGCCAAAACTCCATAATTAAACATTTCACCCCATATTAAGTCATTGTTAAACAGCATATTTCCCGGGAAATATTTCCTGCCGAACGGGTCTATGTCTTGACAATCCGATCAATTTTCACGCCCAGAGAACGGAAGCGCTCTTCAATTTTTTCATAACCCCGATCAATATGTTCGACGCCCCTGATCTCCGTTTCGCCTTCGGAAATTAAAGCGGCTATAATAAAGGAAGCGCCCCCCCTCAAATCCATAGCCTGAATCCGCCCTCCCGTTAATTCATAGCCTCCCTCGATAATGGCACTGCGGCCTTCAAGTTTAATCCGCGCGCCCATTTTTTTTAATTCATCAATATGCCGAAAACGCCGTTCGAAAACATTTTCCGTAATCAAACTTGTTCCGCGGGAGCAGGCCAGAAGAACCATCATATGCGGCTGCAAATCAGTCGGAAACCCGGGATAGGGAAACGTTTTAACATCCGACGGCAAAAGGCAGCCGGAACTTTTGACAAGAACCCAATCCGGCCCAATATCCAGATCTGCCCCAACCTCCTTTAACTTGGCGATAATGGCATCCAGGTGTTTGGGAATAATATCTTTGACTAAAACTTCTCCTCCGGTTGCTGCGGCGGCAATCATGAATGTGCCTGCTTCAATTCGATCGGGAATAACAATATGCTCGGCGCTGCCAAGTTCTTTAACTCCCTGAATTTTAATGACATCTGTCCCCGCTCCCCTTATCTTGGCTCCCATGGCATTTAAAAAATTGGCGACATCGACAATTTCAGGTTCCTTGGCCGCATTTTCAATAACTGTTTTCCCTTCTGCCAGTACGGCAGCCAGCATAATATTTACCGTCGCTCCAACACTGACTACATCTAAATATATATGCGCTCCTTTTAATTTATTGGCACGCATTTTTAAGACACCTTTTTCCAGGTCTACTTTTGCCCCCAGAGCAGAAAACCCTTTAATATGCTGGTCAATAGGGCGCGGCCCAAGGTCACATCCCCCGGGCATGGGAATATCAACCCTTTTAAACCGGCCCAGTAAACTTCCCATTAAATAATAGGAAGCTCTAAGTTGATTAACCAGTTCAGAGGGTGGGCTAAATGAACTGACCCCGGAAAGATCAAGCTCAAGAGAAGTTTTTGTTGTAAAAGAAACTTTTGCGCCCAAAGCAGACAGTATTTCGACCAGTCTCTGGATATCGGTTATCCCCGGCAAGTTATCCACTTTCACTGTCTTATCGGTGAGCAATGAAGCCGGGATGATCGCTACTGCTGAGTTTTTTGCTCCATTGATCTTAATCGATCCGCAAGTCTTTTGTTTCCCACAAATCCTCAGACATTGCTGCAAAGAAAAACCCCCTTAAGGAAATATCTTTCTGTTACTATTTCCCTCAGATCTCCAGGTTCCCGGTGAAAGCATTAATATAATATAATTCTCCATTATTAAGTCGAATCCTCCATACGGGCGGAATTTCCCAACGTTCTGCATCATATTCATGAGAATAATAACCCAGTGAAAATTCGACGATACTTTTTCCTGTCTGGTTCTTCTCATACAGCTCTAAAAACCTTAACAACGCTGTCGAAGAGGGAATTACGGCTCTTTTTTGCTCGGCAAAACCGAGGACCTCCAGACGGTAAAACTGAATACTTTCAGGTTTATTGTTGGAGAAAAAAACTTGGGCATATCCGGCATAAAGGGGATAATTTTCATACTCCTGCCTGAACACTATAACCGCCCCCTTTTCAACAGGACGGATATAATCCAAAGCCAGGCATTCTAAAACGGGAATGCTGCCGACTAACTGCCGTGCTTTCTGTTCAAGTTCCTCAATGTTCTTATATTTATCTTCTTCAAAAAAACCAAATCTTATGATGGCTGTTCCTTTTTGGCTGATAACCAGCTCATGTTTTCCAAAGGAATAGGTATATAAATTTTCTTTTTCTCCTTCTTTCTCCTCAGACCTGCTGACATGCCTGGTAATTAATGGCAATGACTCCCCGGGCCCTCCAACTCGCTTCCAAAAACTGTTAATAATTTCTTCCGGCTGAAAGAGCCATGGTTCGACTTTCATGTAGGCCACAGGTTCCGTACTTCTCGGAAGGTTCGTTTCCAGAGTCAACCCGGCCTTTCGCAGTTCAATTTCCAGCCGGGTAATCTCTTCCTTTTGTCCAAATGAGGTGAACCCGCCATATCCCTGATCCTGCCAGAGCTGGTAAAAAAGAAAAATATTCAGCAGCAGAAATGTACATATAAGAACGGTCTTTGCCCTGGAAAGGTTCAATTATATTCACCTGCCGTTTCAAACAGAATTATATTTTAGAGAGGTTCCAGCGTTTGCCAGTGCAGGTATAATTTGTCCATGCCCTCAATGGACACCGCCCAGGCAGGAGTTGCTTTTACATCAGCCTTCCCAACGGGAGACAGATAATAAACAGGTTCTATCCCCATAAGAACTCCTTCATTCCCGGGTAAATTTTCCCTGCAAAGAACCACAGCCCGGCAAAGCGCCTCTTCATAAGGTCGGAAAGACTTTTGCTCCCCTATTTCCTCTATAATCCGACAAAAATTGCGCTGGTAATAAAGTATTCCGTATTCATTAATCACCATCTCACTTCCGGCACTCGCTCCCTGGAAAGGAAATCCCTCGTAAAAAACTTCCCAAAATAATCTGTAGCATTCATTTTGCTTCTCCGCTCCGACCAGATAAGTCCCGGGAAACCATCCCCCGTAAATTCCCAGGTTTTCCGCCCCTTTTTGCAAGGCAGCGTTGTAAGACATGTTTATGGAAGCAACGGACTGCTCCAGCTTTGGAGCTGAATATTCAACCAATCCATCAGGATAAATACGCAGGCCCTTCTCTCCGTCAGTAAAAAAAACAGCTCCGTCTCGTTCATCAATGCGCCTGGCCATAGATAGATCGAAGAAAAATGCTCTGACCAGCTGCTCCCGGTCCACATCTTCCTTTTTCACGATAATTTCTGCTGCTCGAAGATCTCCCCGGGGAAGAAAGAGTTCCCCTTTCTTCTGTACTTTCAAAGAAAAACTAAGTTCATTTTTTCCGGTGTTGTCTGAAGTACTTTGTAAGGAAAAGTCAGCTGTAGCGTTTTTATCTGGGTCTCCCTCTTTGTTCCCAATTTCTTCAAAGCTGGAACCATTAAAATTTAATGTCAACACATCAGAAAGACAAAAATGGGGACTTGATTTCTGCGGAAGGAAACTGGCAAGCAGTTGCTCATCCAATTTCATGAAAATACGGCCGGCAAATTTGTCTTTGCCTTCAAGGATAATGAGATAATAATGTTCTTCCGGAATAATAACAGCTTTTTGAATATCCTGCACCGACGAACTCAACTCCGGTACGAGAAAGGAAATTGGCAGAGGAGTTGAAAAAACAAAACTTATTTTAGAAGAAGCCTTTCCGAGGAATTCTTCTTCCTCAAGATCGCTTATCCCGCTTAAAGTTCGTTCTCTTAAACGTTTTAGCACGGAAACTCCTTCTCTCCAAAGACGAGTATACTCTTTTTCTCCCCGCCGGAAAACATGAATTTCTTCTCCTCCTCCCGAAAAAATAATTTCCGATGGCGTCACAATCTCTTCCGGAGGACAAGGCTCCGTAAAGTAAGCATATTCATATCTCGGAATTATCCTTTCATCCATAGGAGGAATACCAAACCATAGATAATAGGTCAGTCCCATACTCAGTAAAATTAAAAAAATAAGTGCTCCAGTTTTTATTTTTTCCAGCATGTAACCTCCACCTGCCAAAACAGTTTCCGACTTTTAAGGAAGATATTTGTCTTATGCCAGTGGCAATGAAAAAGTAATCGTAGTTCCTTTTTCCGGAATGCTCTCCAGAAATATTTTACCACCACAGGCGCGAACAATTTTTCGAGCTATGGAAAGGCCCAATCCGGTCCCGCCGGATTCTCGTGAACGGGTTTTATCAACACGATAAAATCTATCAAATACGCGGGGCATATCCCCGTGAGGAATTCCGATCCCTGTATCCGTGATGGAAACGAGAGCGAAAGAATCATCTTTGAAAACTTGTACTTCAACCTGACCTCCCGGAGAAGTAAATTTAACAGCATTATCCAGCAAATTTAAAAT
>CAYQQF010000154.1:0-4722 GCA_964419485.1 uncultured Dethiobacter sp. | reverse complement strand
CTGGAGGAGGCAAAAAAAATTTTAAGCGATATTGAAAGCCAGGAGCCCGGAGATTTATTTTAATATTTATTTCCCGGGCAAGCGCACAATTCGACTTTCTTAACCCTGGAAGAAAAGCTGGAAAGAGGGAAGGATGCCCTGATGAACAACATAAGCAGCGGACAAAGCAAAGAAAAAAAGTATTTTATCGCAACCTACGGTTGTCAGATGAATGTATCCGATTCGGAAGTACTGGCCGGGTATCTGGAAAGGATGGGTTTTTCGGCTGCAAAAAATGAAGAAGACGCAGATATTGTCATCATTAATACCTGTGCTGTCAGGGAAAAAGCCGAAGAAAAGGTCTTCAGCCGTTTAGGTATGCTGAGAGAATTAAAGCAAAAAAAGCCGGACATTATTCTTGCCCTTTGGGGTTGTCTGGCTCAATATGAAGGAATAGCACAGAAAGTAAAAGAACGGTTTAAATTTATCGATTTAGTTTCCGGTCCCAATGCACTGGACAGGTTTCCTGAATTGTTGAAGGAAGCTACTTCTTCAGATAAAACAGTAACAGACCTTGATCTGTCAGGGGAAAGGGAGTTTCTTCCCGCCAAAAGAAACGACGATTTCAAAGCATGGGTTCCCATCAGCCATGGTTGTAACAATTACTGTTCATATTGTGTCGTTCCCTATGTCAGAGGCCCGGAGATAAGCAGGCTCCCGGAAAATATAATTAACGAAATAAAAAAACTTATCAGTAATGGTTACAAAGAAATTACCGTGTTAGGACAAAATGTTAATTCTTACGGCAAAGATTTACAACAAAATATTGACTTTGCCGACCTTATGCTCAAGCTTGACCAGCTGGGAGATTCTATCCGCTTAAGATTTATGACATCACATCCGCGGGATTTTTCCGAAAAAATTATCCGCGCTATTGCGGAAGGAAAAAATATTTGTGAACATATACATCTTCCTCTGCAATCAGGAAGCGACCGGATTTTAAAAAAAATGAATCGCGGGTATAACAGGGACTATTATTTGGAACAAATCGAGAAAATAAGAAAAATAATCCCCGGTTCTTCAATTACTACCGATATTATCGTAGGTTTTCCCGGAGAAAACGAAGAAGATTTTGCACAAACGGTGGAAATGCTGGAAAGGGTTCGCTTTGATGCCGCCTATATCTTTGTCTATTCACCGCGCCGCGGGACAAAAGCTGCCGGGATGGAAAACCAGGTTTTTAAAGAAGTAAAAAGGAAAAGGATTATCCAGCTGAACAGGCAGCAAAAAAGAATTACCCTGGAAAAAAATCAGCCTCTTTTGGGAAGCATACAGGAAGTTCTGGTAGAAGGAAAAAGTAAAAAAAATGCCGAGATGTTTACGGGGAGAACGAGAACTAATAAAATTGTACATTTCTCCTGTACAGAAGACCTCAGCGGTAAATTTATTAATATTAAAATTATAGAAACGAGAGCATGGAATTTGATAGGAATAATCGATCAAAGATAATAGAATTTTTTAGAAAATAGCTTGACTACGGATCAAAGTTGATATATATTTATAAGGGGATATTATTTATTGTTTAACAACAATTGGGGGATAGAGATGCATACAATTGAAGAAATCCTGCGAGCCAAAAAAATTAAGGTAACGCCACAAAGAATGGCTGTATATTCAATTTTAAAGGATACAAAAGCGCACCCCAGCGTAGAAAAGATCTATCAACAATTAAAGCCGAATTATCCTGCCATGAGCCTTGCTACAGTGTACAAAACCGTTGATGTGCTGAAAAAAGTCGGCTTAATCCAGGAATTAAATGTCGGAGACGGCGGTTTGCGTTATGATGCTGACATAAAGCCGCATTCTCATGCCTACTGTAAAATCTGCGGCAGGCTGGAGGATTTGGAGCACGTTAGTTTTTTAGACGAACTCAACAATGACTATTTACTTAATAAAATTAAGGAAGAAACCGGATTTGAGGTTTTTTCCTCCCAGCTTTATTTTTATGGCATCTGTCCTCAGTGCAGGGAGAGCAGTTCAAAAGTAGTTTCCTAAAGGAATTTTTAGAGCTCAGTTTCTTCATTTTTCAGCAAGAACCTGTCTTTGTAACAGGTTCTTTTTTCATGATAAGGAACTGTGTTATAATAATCACAGATGTTGACATTAAGTTATTTGGGCCCCGGTAATTTACATTACAGGTAGTTACGCCCGTATTTTGCTTTATGGGGTGAGCTGGTATGGCAAAATTATCACCAATGATGCAGCAGTATAAAAAAATTAAAGATGAATATCCCGATGCTGTGCTTTTATTTCGTGTCGGCGATTTTTATGAGATGTTTTTTGAAGATGCTGTCACTGCTTCAAAAGAACTTGAAATTACATTGACAAGCAGGGACGGGAACAAAGAGGATGCGGTTCCGCTGGCCGGCTTTCCTTATCATGCGGCCTCTGGTTATATCGCGCGCCTGCTGGAAAAGGGTTACAAAATTGCTGTTTGCGAACAGGTTGAAGAGCCCGCCCAGGCCCAGGGACTGGTAAAAAGAGAGGTAATCCGTGTAATTACACCGGGAACACGCGTTGAAGATAACCTTTTGGAAGAAGACAAGAACAACTACCTGGCTTCTATTTATCTATCTGAAAACGAAGCTGAATACGGTTTAGCAGTTGTCGATGTCTCTACCGGTGAAATTATGGTTTTCCAATTTAACGGTCTTGAAGGAATGGGTGAACTTAAAGATGAAATATCTCGTCTTCAGCCGGCCGAGATACTTTTTCTTAACGCCGGAAAAAATCGCGCTGCCGGCCGGTTTTTATTTAAAGACATGGAAGGGAATTGGGCCGTAAATTATCTGGAACCATTTTCTGACAGGCAGACAGCCCTGGAATTTTTACAAGAACTGAACTGCCCGTCTCTGCTGGAGAGCGTCGGGATAATAACCTCTTTACCGGCTTTTCTTGCGGCAGCTTCAACCCTTCGTTATATTAAAGAGATGCAAAAAGCTCCGCTGTCGCATTTTCAAAAGGTTCTTGTTATCGAAAAAGAGGCAGCGATGTCCCTTGACGCGATTACCCTGCGAAACCTTGAGATCTTTGCAACGATACGGTCCAGGGATAAAGAGGGTTCACTTTTTGCCATTCTCAACCGGACAAGGACTTCCATGGGCGGCAGGTTGCTGCGCAAATGGCTGCAAAGGCCGCTGCTGGAACGGGATCTTTTAACCTTGCGCTGGGATGCAGTGGAGGAGCTTCAAAGCAGTCCCTTTTTCCGTGCCGAAATAAAAAGACTGCTTAAGGATACTTGTGACCTGGAAAGGTTCTGCGGGCGTTTAAATCTGGGGCAAATCGGCCCGAGGGAGATGCTCTCGCTCAAAAAAACACTGCAGCTTATGCCCGCGCTGAAAGCGCTGCTTGCGGAGACAAAAGCGGACCTTTTTAAAAAAATGAGGGAGGAGATTGATGATTTTGCTCCTCTGGCGGAAGAACTTGAGCAGGCTATCAGTGAAAATGCACCTTTTGCCATCAAGGATGGAAATATATTTAAAGCAGGTTATGCAACTGAAATAGATGAACTGCGGCACATTTCCGGGGAAAGTAAAAGCTGGATGCTGGAACTGGAAAAACTTGAAAGGGAAAGGACAGGCATTCGAACACTGAAAGTCGGCTTTAACAAAGTATTCGGATATTACCTGGAGGTGACAAAGTCAAACCAGGAACGTGTCCCTCCCAATTATATCCGCAAACAGACCCTGGTCAATGCCGAACGTTTTATTACCCAGGAGTTAAAAGAGAAAGAAGAACTGATTCTTCATGCAGAAGAACGACTGGTTCAACTGGAAACGGAGCTTTTCCAGAAATTATGTCAAAAAGTGGTTGAATTTACTCCACAACTGCAGCTTACAGGCTTCCAAATCGCCAGCCTGGACTGTCTTTATTCGTTGGCCGATGCTGCTTCCGCCTTTAATTATGTTAAACCTTCTTTTTCAGAGGATGGGAGTATACTGATTCGCGGCTGCCGTCATCCTGTTGTAGAACAAACAGGAGAGGAACTTTTTGTTCCCAATGATATTTTTCTGGACAAAGGAAAAGAGAGGGTCCAGATCATAACAGGCCCGAATATGGCCGGGAAAAGTACTTACTGCCGCAGTGCAGCCCTGGTGTTGATTATGGCTCAGGCAGGCAGTTTTGTTCCCGCGGAGGCAATGGTTTTTACACCCGTAAAGCGTATCTTTGCCAGGGTTGGAGCCAGCGACGACCTGAGCAGGGGAAGAAGTACTTTTATGGTGGAGATGGAAGAAACAGCTTCCATTTTAACCGCTGCGGGAGAAGATTGCCTGGTATTACTTGATGAAATCGGACGGGGAACCAGCACTTATGACGGGATGAGCCTGGCAAGGGCCATTCTGGAATATCTGCACAGCAAGACGAGTTCTATGGTTCTTTTTTCCACCCATTACCACGAGCTGACCACTCTGGAAGAACAACTGCATGGGATAAAAAATTATACTGTTTCTGTCAAAGAAAAAGGCGATGCGGTTATTTTTTTACGAAAAGTTGTCCCGGGAAAAGCGGACCGAAGCTACGGCATCAATGTCGCCCGCATGGCAGGCCTTCCGGAGGAAGTTATCCTGCAGGCACAAAGGTTTTTAAAAGAGCTGGAAGAGGCAAACCCGCAGGCCGTTCCAAACGGAAATATGCCTTCCGGTCAGCAATCCGCTGAAGGTGACCTATCAAAGGGGAAAAAAG
>CAYQQF010000153.1:0-4725 GCA_964419485.1 uncultured Dethiobacter sp. | reverse complement strand
AAAGAGAAGAGAACCCTTTACCGGGAGAGCCTCCCACATACCCGGTAAAGAGGTTTGTGGAAAAACCTGACCGGGAAAAAGCTATGAGATTCTTAAATTCCGGCAGGTATTACTGGAACAGCGGCATCTTTGCCTGGAAAGCGGCCCTCATCCTGGAGAAGATACAAAAACATCTGCCGGAACTATACGGGGGACTGAAGTTCCTGGAACCCGCCCTGGGAGAAGCCGGGGAATATCAGGCCCTGCAGGAAGTGTTCCCCGGTCTGCCCAGCATCTCCATTGACTATGGCGTCATGGAAAAGGAGCAGGATATCCTGGTGGTACAAGGCAGTTTTCACTGGGATGACCTGGGAAGCTGGACCGCCCTGGCGGAGCATGCTCCCCGTGACCGGGAGGGTAAAGCAGTGCGGGGCCGCCATGTGGGGATAGACACCAAAAACTGCCTTATCTATAGCCGGGATAATTTAATCGCCACCCTGGGGGTGGAGGGTTTAATTATCGTGGAGTCGGACGGGGTAGTTATGATTTGTTCCAAGGATCGGGATCAGGAGGTGAAAGCCCTGGTGCAAAAAATGAAGGAAAAGGGAATGGACGAACACCTTTAAAAAATGTAGATAGGGGAAATTTATGAAAAAAATGCAATCTTTTTACCAGAAAAGTATAACACCTGTCCGGGACAAGGCTGCCCTGCTGGAAAAGATAGATCTGGTCGTAGGCGTACCCTTTGTCAATGACGCGCAGGAAGCCCAAATAGTGCTGGCGGCAGTGGGCCAAGCACTGAAAACCTTTTACCCGGACCTGCAATGCGTCGTCGCCTGTTCCATCAGCCCTTATTCTTCTTTGACTCTGGAAACAATCCTGCCTTACTCTCCCCTTCCAGAAGAAAGGTTCCTGGTGAACAGACTGGGAAAAGCACTGAAGGGCAGGGGTTGGTCCATCAGAAGTCTGTTGGATACGGCTTCGTTTTTGTCGGCCGACCTTGTTATCCTGGAACCCTCACTTATCCCTGCTGTGAAAGATGGTGTTTCTGAAGGCTTAAGCTACGACTGGATCAAGCTTTTATACCAGCCTATCCTGGATGGGCATGCCGGTTATGTACTCCCCCGCTTTAATCAGTCCCTTTTGGCCAATAGCATCGCGGAACATTTCGTCTTCCCCCTGATTGCATCCCTGTACAACCTGGACTTGCGGGGCTCCCTGGGGGCAGGGATGGCCGTTTCCCGGGAGTTGATCAGTAGTTATCTGATTGATGCAGACCTTTGGGATAAAGAGGTATACGAATTCGGTATCGACGTATGGCTGCTTTTGCGCACCCTGGAACTTCAAGGAGAGATTGCCGAGGTTTACTTGGGCCGCAAAACGAAAGCTGCCATGCCGGTAGGTTTAGGTTATGTTTTCGAGCAGGTAGTCCAAGTTATGTTCAAGGCGCTTGGCAAAAACCAGCAGCAGTGGAAAAAAAATCCACAGGCCTTGCGCACACCCCTGGTATTCGGATCCAGGGAAAGTTTTGTTCTGGAGAATGTACTGCTCGAGCAGCGGCCTCATATCAATCATTATCGCAGGGGTCACAATCGTTACTATGATGCCGTCTGGGCCCGTATCTTTCCCGAGGAACTGGGGTTACAGCTAAATGAAGCTGCTACCTCACGGGAAAAGGTGTTCAGTTTTTCCGCAGACCTGTGGATTCAGATTGTCTACGATTCCCTGATAGCTTATCATTATATTCCTGAGCTGGTCAAAGAAGACGTTGCCGGCAGCCTGACCGCCCTTTTCAACGGGCGTCTGGCCGGCTTTTTGAGCGAAGTCTGCGCCCAGGACAGCTGTGAGTTGGGAGCTTCTTCCGGGGGGAGAAACTGCCCGCTATTAACGCGCAACCACTTGGAAAAACAGGTAGATGCTTTCGGCGTCCGCAAACAATCCTTCCTGGAAAAATGGATGCACCACAAAAAAACCCTGCAGCCTTTTTTACCTGAGATAGCATACTGGGAATACATCCCCGGTGTGCCTATTATGCTGCCCCATCTGGTGAAGGCAGCCAACGGTAAGACTGCCAGTGTGGCCCCCCTTTACGAGCAGATACTCAAAGAGTATAAAGATCATTTTGAAATGTTTTCCGTGGAAATGCTGGGGCTTAATCCGGTGGATGGAATCCAGCACAACGGCAAGGCCTTTCAAAAATTAATGCAACAGGTAGAGATAGACCTGGAAAACCTGCTCTTCCCTGAAGATTATCACACCGGCAGGGGAATGCAGGACTTTTTAAAAAAGATCTTTCAAATGACTTCCTTTCCAAAAAATATTTCTTTGAAGGAAGAAGTAGCCACCCGCATCCTGAGAGAACACCCTCCCAACAACCTCATCACTTTATGGGGTATTCGGGGTATCAGGGATCTATTGGAGAAATATAATCCCCTGGATATTCTGGCCCTAACCACCTGGTCCGAAGAACCCAACTACATCACCCGCAACAGGGATTGGTTAAGGAAGAACGTGCAGCCTGAACATTTCGAGCTCTCTCCTGTGCAGCCCCTGGTGGTTGATTACAGAGATTTTCCGGCCTTGTCAATGATGAAAGAAGCCCCTTCTTTGAACCACTTAACCGGCAGGATCGTAGTGAGCAACCTGCGTATGGGCAGCGGCGGCGATTTTCCCATTATCCGCCTCGTGACCACCACCCTGAAGACCATCGCCGAAGCAGAGCAGTTTGGCCTGATCTGGGAACAGTTTGCCTGCTCCCGCAGCAGGGACTTTGGAAAAATGATCATTAATTCCATCGAGGGACACTGGGGAGCCGATACCTTTTCAGCTCACAGCTTTTTTGAAACCCTGCTCCATCAAAAAGTGAAAGAACACCTGGCTCGCCTGACCTTTTACTATGAGGATGACAATCCGCAGCGCCTGGCAGAAGCCGTTAAAAGGCTGCATGCTCTGGCCGATGTTTACCACCTGGGGATTACCCTGCCTGACGGCTATTTCCTGAGCTGTTCCCTGTGGAGTTGGGCCAGTTACAGCTTCAAGGGAGGCAAGGACCTGCCAACACCTCTATCCCTGATGATCGAACGACGCTGGTTTAATTGTGAGCTCTTCTACCGCTGTTATGAGCAGGTAGGCGGGCGACGGGAGGATATTTATCCCAAGTTGGTGGAACTGATAAGCCAGGGCCGGGAGCATGAGGACCTGGCGGTCCTGTATCTGGGAGCCTCGCCTGACAGCAAAGAAGTACTCATCGAACAGAAGCTGAAAAAGGATCTGCCGCATGCCGGCCAGATGGTCCGCTCCCCCGCCAACCCCATACTTACCCCCCTGGCAGAGCACGACTGGGAAAACAAGTATGTGTTAAACTGCGGCGCTATCCGGCTCCACGGTAGTGTTTACATTTTCTACCGGGCCGTTGGAGACGACGGCATCTCCCGCATCGGCCTGGCGGTAAGCAAAAACGGGATCCAGATCGACGAGAGATTGTCGGAACCGGTCTTTGTCCCTACCCATGAAAGTGAAAAAATGGGCTGTGAAGACCCCCGTCTCATCGCTATTGACGGACAGGTCTACATGCTCTACACAGCTTACGACGGCATTACCCCCCAGATCGCCCTGTCCTCTATGAATATAGAGGACATGGTCCATTACCGCTGGCAGAACTGGTACCGCCATGGCCTGGTTTTCCCCGGTTTTCCAAACAAGGATGCCGTATTATTCCCTGAGAGGTTCCAGGGCAAGCTGGCTATGTACCACAGGATCTTACCCAGCATCTGGGTGTCCTTTGCCGACGACTTTTCCATCCCCTGGCCCCGGGAGGGCCATAAGATCATTATGGGCAGCCGCTCCGGCATGATGTGGGACGCGGTGAAAATAGGGGCAGGTGCCCAGCCTTTAAAAACCCGTCACGGCTGGCTTCTTATCTACCACGGAGTGGATTACGCCTTCTGTTACCGGCTGGGGGTCTTTCTCACTTCTCTGGAGGACCCGGCAGTGCTGCTCTATCGCTCCCCCAACGCCATCCTGTCACCGGAACAATCTTACGAACTGGGAGCCTCAGGTCAGAGCTGGGTGCCCAACGTGGTCTTTACCTGCGGCGCCGTGCCTGGCAGGGATACAGATATCCTGGAAGACGATGACGAGATCCTGGTGTATTACGGAGGGGCCGACACTGTTATCGGAGTGGCCACTGCTACGGTAGCCGACCTGATCCCCGCCCCTTACCGCCGGAAAGGTTAGTCTGAGAAGGGAGTCTGAACTCATATCTTGATGTATGACCTCGAGTATTTCCAGAAAAAAGAGGAGGTATTTTTTATTAATGGAAACATTAAAAGTTGCAGCAAAATCTAATCCTAATGCGGTCGCCGGAGCTTTAGCAGGAGTTATCAGAGAGAAAGGGAAGGCTGAAATGCAGGCGATTGGAGCAGGTGCCCTTAACCAGGCAATTAAGGCAGTGGCTATTGCCAGAGGGTTTGTGGCTCCCAGTGGTATTAATCTTGTTTGTATCCCTGCTTTCGTTGATGTGCAAATTAACGGTGAAGCAAAAACTGCAATAAAAATTCTTATAGGGCCTCGTTGAGAGGGAAAACTAGAAAGAGGAGCTTACACGGAAGAACCAAAAAGGCGGTGAGTTAGTGACAAATAAATCATGCCAAGAGATCACAGCGGATATTGTGATAGCTATGTTAAATAAAGACCTTTTAAGCGAAGGAAGAGGAGCAGATACCAAAACTAAAAACGTCTGCGATG
>CAYQQF010000152.1:0-4795 GCA_964419485.1 uncultured Dethiobacter sp. | reverse complement strand
TTGAGATAACCGGCCGCGATTAGAAGTTCGTCCGGGGTGAGATCCAGATGGGGGGCCAATCTTTTTAAAATGCGGGCATGGGGAATGTTTCTTTCTCCCCTTTCGATGCGTGAGAGATAGGAGGGGCTTAAGCCTGCCAGAGAAGCCAGTTTGGTCAGGGATAGGTTTTTCTTCCGCCGCAGTTTTTTTATCAGAGAGCCAAAAGACAACTGGTCCGTGGACATTTCTCATACCACCCTCCTGTTGCACTTATTTTAAAGGAAAAATTGCCTCCAGGCAACATCTAAAAAAAACCGGGGTAAACGGGGGGCGCAGATATTGACAAATGACAAGTTTATCTGCTATATTGTGACAAATGGCAATTAGCGGAGGAGGAGGTAAAATAGTGCAACTGGCTGTAAGAAGAGATCTGCTTAAAAAAATAATGGAGGAAAAGGGGTGGAGTAAAAAGAGGTTTGCCGTAGAGCTGGAAATTAATTATTCATATTTTTACCGTATACTAAATGGCGAGCGAAATCCAGGCAGCAAATTTATCAGCGGTTTCTTAAAATTTTGTCGGGAAAACGACCTTTCCTTTGAGGAATATGTTTATATTAACTTGGCAAAGAAATGAAATAGCATTATTATATTTATATGAATAAATGAAGACGGACAGGAGGCGGAAGAACATTTGAAGGAAGAAGAGATTGCCATCCAAGTTGAGAATCTGACCCTGCGGGGCCGGGCCTACTGGCCGGAAGGGGTTTTTTGCCCGGAGGAAGAGAGGCCTTTTTTAATTCTCTGCCATGGTATTCCAAGAGCGGGCACTGTTACTGAAAAAACAGCGTCAGGTGAAGAAGAAGACGGCGGTTATCCTGCCCTGGCCCGCCAGTGTGCAGACCTGGGCATGCCGGTTTTTCATTTCAATTTTCGGGGCACGGGAGAGAGCGAAGGAGACTTTGACCTTTCGGGATGGGCACGGGACCTGACTGCCTTCCTCGATTACTGGGAAAAGAGGGGCGCCTTGAGGTTTTACCTCTGCGGTTTCAGCGCGGGAGCGGCGGTTTCCGCATGTGTGGCTTCAGCTGACTTACGGGTTGAAAAGCTGATTCTTGCTGCCTGTCCGGCGAGTTTCCGGGAACTTTTTCCCCCGGAGAGCCTGGAGCAGCTTCTTTCCCGTTTTCGCGAGGCCGGAATAATACACGATCCGGATTTTCCTCCTGATCCCGGGCAGTGGCTGGAGAATATCTATGCGGTAGAACCGCTTCAATGCATGGCCGGATTGTCTCCCAGACCTTTGCTCCTGCTGCACGGGACCGGCGACGAGCTGATTCCTTTCAGCCATGCTTTCAGATTGTTCCGGCGAGCAGGCCGCGGCAGGAACCTAATAATTTTACCCGGTGCCCGTCACCAGTTGCGCAGGGAGAACAAGGCAGTCGATATTTGCCTGCGCTGGTTGGAGCAGTAATTACCCGGAAGCCGGGAAATGTTTGAAGATGTTCCGCGTTAGTACAGATTCCGGGTTATCCCGGGAAAAAGTTGTTTTCCCAGAAAGAATGTTTAAGACGTTGTCCCTCCAGAGCAGCGATACAGGATTCAGTGAGCAGATCCATCCGGCTGAATAATGAGGGGGTCTGCTTTTTTTCCTTATTTTTGTGAGTCAATGGTCCAAAGGGGACGAAGTAAATGCCCCGTGTTTCCAGAAGAACGGAGAGATCGCCAAAAGGCGGGTGGGGATCTTTTTCCAGGAGAGGGGCGATCACCAGCGGAAGGCCGTTGTAGTCCCGCGGTATTGTTTCTGTTAATATGCTCAATTGTTCTCCTGTGCAGGGGATAAAAACGAGCAGATCAAAAAGGATACCTTCTGTACTCAAATGAGCTTCACCCAGGTTTTTTTTAGAATTCTGGCCTGAGTTTTCCACCGGCATAGTTTGGGAAATCGTTAATTTATGGAAAAGAGCGGGGAAACCTGTTTGATGTTCTTTCTTTTCACCCAGTAAAATGATGAGGATTTCCGCTCCTTCAAACATTATTCGGTTTATTTCATTTAAAATTCGGGTATCGCCGAGTTGTTTTATTTTCAGCATTATCCCTATTTTTTTGCTTTGTAAACGCATCATATGAACACCTCCCGGTGCTAATTTATGTTATGCTTCAACCGGGGAAGGTGCCAATGAAAACTACGAAGAATTCAGAAGCCGGTATAATTTACAGTTCAAGGAGATTTTCCAAACCATAAACCATTTTTTTAAGTTCAATTACTTTTTTTATGGCCAGAATAACTCCGGGCATAAATGATTTGCGGTCATAAGAATCATGGCGGATGCTCAGCGTTTGTCCCAGCCCGCCGAAAAGTACTTCCTGGTGGGCGATAAGGCCTTCCAGCCTGACACTATGAATATGGATGCTTTCCGCTGTCGCTCCCCTTGCTCCGGGCAGTTTTAAAAGTTCTTCCCGCGTTTGGGGTTTGGCGCGGCGGCCGGCAGCGATCATTTCAGCAGTTTTTATTGCCGTTCCTGAAGGGGCGTCAATTTTCTGGTCATGGTGCAGCTCAATAATTTCCGCCTGGTTAAAATAACGGGCAGCCATGGAGGCAAATTTCATCATCAGGACTGCTCCCAGGGCAAAATTCGGAGCGATTACGGCGCTTAAGCCCGCTTCTTCAACCCATTTATTGATAAGTTCCAGATCAACCTGGGTAATTCCGGTGGTTCCGACAACGGGACGAATTCCGCAATTTAAGGAAAACTGAATATTATCCATTACAGTCATTGGAGTCGTGAAATCCACCATAACCCGGGTTTTCCCTTCCGACAATGCTTCCCGGCTTAATTTCTGGATTAAAATTTCCAATTTTTGTTTCCCCAATAATTCCCCGATATCTTCTCCATGGCCCTGGAGATCGAAAGCACCCGACAGCTCGAGCCCTTTTTCCTCCAGGATAGCGAGGCAAACTTCTCGTCCCATTCGCCCATAAGCTCCATTAACGGCGACGTTAATTTTTTCCACCGCGAATACCCCCTTGTTTTCAACTGCGCTTCTTTAACTCTTTCGATTGTCCTAGAAAAACCAGAAGATGTCAAGAATTCATCTGTCCTTGACGGGGAAACTTAAATAAAAAGGAAAAGGGGTTTATAAATGGTTTTAAAAATAGGTATTAATGGTTTTGGACGCATCGGGCGCGTAACATACCGCGCGCTTTTGGAAAAAGGGGGTGCCGAGGTGGTAGCCGTAAACGATCTAGGCGATACCGGGGTGCTTGCCCACCTGCTGCAGTACGATTCGCTCTATGGAAAACTGCCCTTTGAAGTCAAGGCGGAAGAGAAGACGCTCAGGGTTAACGGGAGAGTTATACGCACGTTTCAGCAGAAAGATCCTGAGAAAATTCCCTGGGCCGAGCTGGGCGTGGAAACAGTTATAGAATCTACCGGGCACTTTCGAACCCGCGAGAAAGCGTCTCTCCATTTGAAGGCTGGAGCTTCGCGCGTTATTGTTACCGCGCCGATGAAGGATCCGGATATAACGATTGTTATGGGTGTTAATCAGGAAAAGTATAACCCTGCTGTTCATAAAGTGCTCTCCAATGCTTCCTGCACGACGAATGCTCTTGCGCCCGTTGTGAAGATACTGCACGATTCTTTCGGAATTAAAAAAGGTCTCATTAATACTACCCATGCTTATACCAACGACCAGAGCCTGCTGGATTTTCCGCACAGCGATCTGCGCCGGGCCCGGGCGGCTTTCCTTTCCCTGATTCCGACTTCAACGGGAGCGGCCCGGGCTATTGGAGAGGTTATTCCCGATTTAAAAGGGCGTATTGACGGTTTTGCTGTGCGCGTCCCCACTCCTACTGTTTCCCTGCTGGATATTGTTGCATTGCTGGAGAGGGATACAACGACGCAGGAGGTCAATGAAGCGCTGAAGCAAGGTGCCGATGAGGCGCCGGACGTGCTCTACTTCAGCATGGACCCCCTGGTTTCCGCAGATTACCGCCGCAGTCCTTATTCCAGCGTTATTGACGGACTCAGTACCATGGTAACCGGCAATAATCTTGCCAGAGTCGTTACCTGGTACGATAACGAGTGGAGCTATTCCTGCCGGGTTGTGGATCTTGCCCTTTACATAAAAAAGAGAGAAAGGGAGGAAAAAGAGGCGGTACTGACCGGGCAGACTTAATCCGGCCTTAATTTATGGTTATTTTTTTGCCCGGCCCTTTACTTTTTCTTTTTTTAAGACGATAAGATCATAGAAGCAAGCATAAAGCCCAAATTGGGAAATATTTTTTGTGCAGGCGAAGGTGAAAAAAATGAAAGTAAACCGACCCGAGATTATTTCTTTAATTAACAAAATTTACAAGAAGGAATATGCCGGGGGAAAAGCCGGCTCGATCCAGTCTGGCAAAGGCCGGAAGGACCGGGTTGAGTTTTCCGCGACTCTGGATTCGCTGAAAAAAGAGTTGGCCCGTCTGGAGGATATGGATACGGCCAAGGCGGAAAAGCTTGACCGGCTTGCCCGCCAAATTGAAGCGAATGAGTACAAGGTGGATGCCCGGGAGCTGGCGGATATTCTGGCAGGGATAATCAGGGAAGGCCGTTCTTAAAACTGAAAAGATTGCCACAAGGAGGTGTGCCTGGTTTTCCTGAGGGCGGGTTGATTCGGGGAAGCCGGAATATATGGTTGACGGAGCACTTTTACAGGAAGTACTGCAAGAGGAAGCAGGTATTTTGGAGCGCATGCTTGATCTGGAAGAAGAAACACAGTACCTGCTTATTAAGGGCGAGGCCAAAGAGCTGGAAAAGTTAAATATGGAGAAGGA
>CAYQQF010000151.1:0-4830 GCA_964419485.1 uncultured Dethiobacter sp. | reverse complement strand
TGCCTAACATTTTAACCTCCCGTATATTCCCTTTAAAAGGGCAAGTGCCTTATTATACCATATTTTTCGCTAAGAACAATATACAAAAAGAAAAATTTAAAAGTGAAAACTGCAGATAAAAAATTTTTCCAGAAGAAAAGGCCATATTTGTAAGAATTGCCTTGCATTTCTTTTTCTTCTATGTTACAATTTGCGTTAACATGCATATTCACGATGTTTTTCCTTTTTATAACAAAAAAGGAGGCCAACCATACGTTGCTTAAGGGTAAAAAGGGAATAGTGTTTGGAGTAGCTAACCATCGCAGTTTGGCCTGGTTTATAACCAGGGCCCTTTCCCAGGCGGGCGCGAAACTTGCCATCACCTACCAGGACAAACGGTTTGAACAGAAATTAAACAAGCTGATTGCAGAAGAACTGCCCGAATCTCCACTGACATTCCTTTGTGATATTCGTGACGACAGCCAGATTGAAGATGTCTACAGAAAACTACAGGGATCTTTCGGCAAACTGGACTTTATTATTCACAGTATTGCCTTTGCCGCCAAAGAAGACCTTGAAGGGAAGTTTATCAACACCTCCCGTCCGGGTTTTCTTCTCTCCATGGAAGTCAGCGTTTATTCGCTCCCTGCTGTTGTCAGGCCTGCTCTTCCCCTGATGGAAAATGGCGGCAGCATTGTCACCCTCACTTACCTGGGCGGACAGCGTGTCGTTCCTAATTATAATGTAATGGGTGTTGCCAAAGCAGCTCTTGAATCTTGTGTCCGCTATCTGGCCGTCGATCTGGGAGAACAAAACATACGCGTCAATGCACTATCACCTGGACCTGTTAATACTCTTTCAGCCAGAGGAATAAAAGGTTTTACCGGTTTTTTGGGACATGTCCAGTCTAAGACACCGCTGCAGAGGAACATTGAAGGCGAAGAAGTCGGAAACGCGGCTCTCTTTTTATGCAGTGATCTTTCACGGGGGATTACAGGAGAAACCATTTATATTGATGCCGGTTACCATATTCTAGGATCATAGACACAAATTAAAATTTTTAGAGAAATTTTTCTTTTTATTGAGAAAAAGGCAGGAAAAGCTAGACTTTTGTGGAATAAATTGTTGGACCTGCTTCAAAGTTTGATTTTAACGTCACTTTTCCGGGCAACATAATTGTACATTTTTCTTAAAAGCCGAAAAAGACGGGTTCGGTCACAAATAATTTCATCCATTTCGGGATAAAGTACTGTATAAATAACGATTATCTGTCCGGAAACAGCTTTTTCACAGCAGGTGTTAAAAAACGCCATTATATGGCGCGTTTAAACAAAAAGTTGAAAGGAGAATAAAAAAATGGCAACCGGTAAAGCAGAACTTGCAAAGTCAATATCCCAAAAAACAGGGGTAACGCAAAAACAAGCGTCCGAGTTCATTTCGGCCCTGGTAGAGACCATTGAGGAAAAACTTATGGAAGGAGATAAAGTCCAGCTGGTAGGTTTCGGTACTTTTATCGCCCGGAAAAGAGAAAGCAGGGAAGGAAGAAAACCGGGAACTGATGAAAAAATTATCATTCCAGCAAGAGTAGTCCCTGTTTTTAAAGCCGGGAAAGTCTTTAAAGAAAAGTTGAATGTTTAATTAAGACAATACAAATCGTGGTTATACAAAAAAAAGGAAGCTCCGCCTTGGGATGGAGCTTCCTTTTTTCCTTGTTTCTGGTATATTTCTCTCTCCTCCTGGGCAAACTCTTAAGTATAAATTAAGAGATTGGAGGGGAAAATATGGCACCTACAATTCTGTCCGGACTTCGCAATATGAGGGAGGATCTCCTGCGCCAGCTGGTGTTAGCCAACAAGGCTGAAAAAGCCGAAATATTTGCCAAAATATTTGAAATCGAAGACCTCATTGACAGCGAAGAAAAGGCGCTCATCGAATAAGATAAAATATCGGAAAATTTACTTTAAAGAAGCGCGGCTCCCGGTTGAAAGTTTTCCAGATCATCCCTGGTAAGGATGGAGCCAACCTCCAGCCCTGCCTTCTCCAGGTTTTCTCTCCCGCCCTCCTGACGGTCAACGATAACCAGAACTTTTTTTACAAGGCAGCCGGTCTCCCGCAGCACTCCGACTGCCTTTAATATTGATCCTCCGGTAGTAAGAACATCATCCAGCACCAGTAACGGAGTCCCCTCCTTCAGGATCGAGCCCTCAACCTGTCTGCCGGTCCCGTGCCCTTTGGGCTCCGAGCGTACATAAAACGTATCCAGAAAGCCAGCGGAAGAATCGCGCAGGAAATCCCGGTAACTCATCAGGCTTACGGCTGCCGCCAGAGGAACGGCGCCCATAACAGGCCCTCCCACGGCTTGGACGGACAGATTCTCCCTGCGGATCAATTTAAGAATATAGCAGGCCAGTTTGTATACCCCTTCCGCTGCCAGGGTAACCTGCCGGCAGTCCACATAAAAATCGCTTTCCCTGCCCGAAGCAAGACGAACCCGGCGACGCTGGTAGGCCTTTTTGTAAACCAGCTCAAGGATCTCCTTCCTAAGCTGCTCCATCAGACGCATCCCCCTTCCCTTTTTCTCCCAGTTCAAAAACATCATGTAAAACCCTGACCGCCAACTCGGCATACTTTGCCTCGATCACACAGGAAATTTTAATTTCCGAGGTGCTGATCATCTGGATATTAATTCCTTCCGCAGCAAGTGCCCCGAACATCTTAGAGGCCACCCCGGGATGACTTTTCATCCCCGCTCCCACAATAGAGACTTTGGCAATATTTTTATCCGCCAGCGTCCCTTCAGCCCCCAGTTCCCCGGCAATTTTTTTGACGATCTCCAGCGTTCTGGCAAGCTCCACGCTGGGGACGGTAAACGTAACATCGGAAGAATTTTTCCGACTGATATTCTGGACAATCATATCTACGTTGATACCGGACTCCGCCAGGGGTGCAAAAATTTGATGGACAATGCCGGGCCGGTCCGGCACTCCCAGAATAGAGAGCTTTGCTTCCCCTTTACTGCTTGTTACTCCCGATATCAGGGCACCTTCCATCGTTTCTCCCTCCTTATCTACCCATGTTCCCTTTTCATTATTGAAAGAAGAACAAACCAGAAGACGAACTCCATACTTCATGGCCAGCTCAACACAACGGGAATGAAGGACTTTAGCCCCCAATCCGGACAGTTCCAGCATCTCCTCATAGGAAATTTTGGCTAGTTTGCGCGCCGCAAAATGAAGCTGTGGGTCACAGGTATATACCCCGTCGACATCCGTATAAATCTCACAGCATTTTGCCCCCAGCGCGGCAGCCAGAGCCACAGCTGTTGTATCAGAACCGCCCCTTCCCAGGGTGGTGATATCTCCCTGTTCATCAATACCCTGGAAACCGGCAATAACAACAATTTTCCCCTCATCCAGAACCCGGCGAATTTTTTCTGTTTCGATCTCCCGAATTCGGGCCGCGACATGGTTCCCTTTTGTCCGGATAGGCAGTTGAAACGAAAGAAAGGAACAGGTATCCCTGCCCAATTTATTCAAGGCCATGGCCAGCAGGGCAGCGCTGACCTGCTCTCCGCTGGAAAGCAGAACGTCCAGCTCTCTGGGAACCGGGTCCGGTGAAATTGCCCTGGCAAGAGAAATCAAGCGGTCGGTTTCTCCGACCATGGCGGAAACAACAACGATAATATGTTTTGTTTTGTCATGCCGGCGGGCAACACGGCGGGCGACCTCTTCAATCCGTTCCACCGTTCCCACGGATGTACCCCCGTACTTTTGCACCAGGATTGACACGAACAGTCCCCCTTATCTTAAAATCAGGTATTCAGAATTCAGTAACCATAATGCGGCATACTCCGGGAAAATACAAATTCCTCTCATGACTTTGAGTATTTACAAGTAATATTATCAGGCCGGGGGGCAAAAAACAAGCTATTAATACTTTTCCCCTCTTCTGGCTCCTGGCTCCTTGTTCCAGGCTTCTGTTTTTTGCCGTTCCTTTTCCGTCCTTTTTAGTTTATAATAGATATAATACAGTCTACACTAACAGTTCGACAAGGAGGACAGAAATGAAAAGCTATAAGATCGCGGTCATACCAGGGGACGGCTCCGGCCCGGAAATGGTTCGGGAAGGCGTCAAAGTACTGAAAGCCGCGGCAGAAAAATTTAACTTTCGCCTGGATTTTACAGAATTCGACTACGGAGGAGACCGTTACCTGCAAAAGGGAGAAGTACTCCCGGAGGGAGCTCTAGAGGAGTTAAAGCAGTACCAGGCAATATTTTTGGGAGCTATCGGACATCCCGAGGTCAAACCCGGTATCCTGGAAAAAGGTATTCTCCTTAATCTTCGTTTTGAGCTGGATCAGTACATCAACCTGCGTCCGGTCAAGCTTTATCCGGGTGTCGAAACTCCCCTGAAAGATAAAAGTCACGTGGAAATTGACTTTGTTGTGGTAAGAGAAAACACCGAGGGGCTTTATACCGGAAGCGGAGGTTTTCTGCGCAAAGGGACCCCCTATGAAGTTGCTATCCAGGAATCGGTCAATACCCGCATGGGAGTGGAAAGATGCCTGCGCTACGCCTTCCAGTACTGCCGGGAGCGCAATAAGGAGAAAAAGCTTACTCTCTGCGGGAAGACCAATGTCCTGACCTATGCCTTTGACCTGTGGGAAAGGACCTTTTACGAAATTGGAGAGGAGTATCCCGATATTAAGAAAGAGTACGCCCATGTGGACGCCATCTGCATGTGGATGGTTAAAAACCCGGAACAATTTGACGTCATTGTAACGGATAATATGTTTGGAGATATCATTACCGACCTGGGAGCGATGATCCAGGGAGGAATGGGAATCGCTGC
>CAYQQF010000150.1:0-4878 GCA_964419485.1 uncultured Dethiobacter sp. | reverse complement strand
GGGAAGACTAAAGAAAGCAGGGCAAAGATGGAGAAAATTATTATCAAAGGTGCCAGGGAACACAACCTGAAAAATATCGACATGGAGATCCCCCGCAACAAGCTGATTGTTTTTACCGGCTTGAGCGGTTCGGGAAAATCATCCCTTGCTTTTGATACCATTTATGCCGAAGGGCAGCGCCGCTATATGGAATCGCTCTCCGCTTATGCCCGTCAGTTCCTCGGCCAGATGGACAAACCGGATGTTGATTTTATCGAGGGGCTTTCGCCTGCGGTTTCGATTGACCAGAAGAGCACCTCGCGCAATCCTCGTTCCACAGTAGGAACTGTAACGGAAATATATGACTACCTGCGGCTTTTATATGCCCGGATCGGCAAACCCCACTGTCCACATTGCCGGGAGCCCATCTCCGGTCAGACAGTCCAGCAAATGGTTGATGTAATCCTGCGGCGGCCGGAAGGGACGAAACTGCAGGTTATGGCTCCACTGGTACGGGGACGCAAGGGGGAGTACGGGACTCTTTTGGAGGAACTGCGCAAAAAAGGCTATGTACGCGTGCGCATTGACGGTTCAATCAGAGAACTCGATGAAGAGATCATTCTCGACAAGAACAAGAAACATAACCTGGAAGTTGTCATAGACCGTCTTATTGTGCGGGAAAAGATCGAATCCCGATTGGCCGATTCCCTGGAAACGGCTCTGGATTTGGGCGACGGCCTCGTTATCATCCAGGAACAGGAAGGAGAGGAGACGCTTTTCAGCAGCTCTTTTTCCTGTTTGCGCTGTGGATTCAGCTTTGAAGAGATTTCTCCGCGCATGTTTTCTTTTAACAGTCCGTATGGAGCATGTCCCCAGTGCGAGGGGCTTGGTATGACCATGGAATTTGACCCGGAGTTGGTCATACCCAGTCCGGAGCTTTCCATTGCTGAAGGGGCCATTCATCCCTGGGGGGGTAATCCAAATGGATATTACCGGCAATTTCTAGAATCATTTGCCGTTGCTTTTAATTTGGATCTTACAAAACCATTTCGTTCGTACAGCGAAGGAGAAAAAAAATTGCTCCTGTACGGTTCCCCCCAGCAGATTGACTTTCGTTACCGGAGCCCTTACCGGGGCAGGATAAGGCACTTCAGGCGTCGTTTTCCGGGAATTTTAAACAGCCTGGCACAAAGGTACCGGGAATCGGAAAGCGATGATGTAAAAGCGCAACTGAATAGGTATATGCGCAGCAAATCCTGCCCTGCCTGCGGTGGAGCCAGGTTAAAAGAAGCAAGCCTGGCGGTTACTGTTGGCGGCCAGAATATAGCCTGGGTAACGGCCCTTACCGTTCAGGATGTCAGGGAGTTCCTGGCGCAGCTTTCCTTATCAGAAAAAGATGCTTTTATCGCACGGCAGGTCCTGAAAGAAATATCTGCTCGCCTGAGCTTTCTTGTTGATGTAGGCCTGGGGTACCTGACTTTGGACCGCACTGCCACAACCCTTTCAGGAGGGGAAGCCCAGCGTATCCGTCTGGCCACCCAGATTGGTTCCGGCCTGACGGGGGTTATTTATATTCTGGACGAACCGAGTATTGGTCTGCACCAGAGGGATAATGCCCGTTTGCTGAAGACGCTTATCAAGATGAGAGATATCGGTAATACCGTTATTGTGGTGGAGCACGACGAGGAGACCATCCGCAGCGCCGATTTTATCGTGGATATGGGTCCCGGAGCCGGTGAAATGGGCGGGCATGTTGTTGCTGCCGGGTCCCTGGAGACGATCGCCGCCAATCCCGCTTCTATTACAGGAGATTACCTCGCCGGGCGCCGGTCAATCCTCCTTCCTGACAGGCGGAGGCCTATTCCGGAGAAAAAATGGCTGGAGATTAAAGGGGCAGCGGCAAATAATCTTAAGAACCTGGATGCGGCAATTCCCCTGGGAGTCCTGACCTGTGTGACCGGGGTATCCGGTTCGGGGAAAAGTACCCTTGTCAATGAAATACTCGCCCGAGCGCTGGCCCAGAAGCTGCACCGTGCCCGTGAACGTGCGGGACAGTACCGGGAAATCCTGGGAATCGAATACCTTGATAAGGTTATTGAGATCGACCAGTCACCCATCGGACGGACGCCGCGTTCCAACCCGGCAACCTATACCGGTGTTTTTGACGGCATCAGGGAACTTTTCGCTCAGACTACGGAATCCAAAATAAGGGGCTATAAGGCGGGCCGCTTTAGCTTTAATGTTAAGGGAGGACGATGTGAGGCCTGCAGAGGCGACGGTATTCTTCGCATTGAGATGCATTTTTTACCCGATGTTTATGTCCCCTGCGAGGTTTGTAAAGGGCAGCGCTATAACAGGGAAACCCTGGAGGTGACCTTTAAGGGGAAAAATATCAGTCAGGTGCTGGAGATGAGCGTGCAGGAAGCGCTGGAGTTTTTTTCGGCGGTTCCGCGGGTGCAGAGGAAGCTGCAGACCCTTGCCGACGTGGGACTTGGTTATATTCGCGTCGGGCAGCCGGCTACAACGCTTTCGGGCGGTGAAGCACAGAGGGTTAAGCTTGCGGCGGAACTGTCACGCCGCAGCAACGGTAAAACATTGTATATTTTGGACGAACCGACGACGGGGCTGCACATTGACGATATCAAAAAACTGCTGCTGATCCTGGAGCGCCTGGTTGATAATGGAGATACGGTTGTGGTTATTGAACATAATTTGGATGTGATTAAAAGGGCTGACTATATTATTGATCTGGGCCCTGAAGGGGGCGCGGCAGGCGGTGAGGTTGTTGCCTGTGGAACACCGGAGGAGGTGGCAGCAGTGGAAGCTTCTTTTACCGGCCAGTTTCTCAGGAAAATATTGCCTGTCAAAGGTCTAAAGTCAGGAGTCGGCATTTAGGAAAGGGATAAACGGCAAGGACATAAAAACTTTCGGTGCTGACAGTTCGGAAATGCGGGGAGATTACTTGATGGATGATGAACTCAGAACAAAGTTAAAAAAAGAAAAACTCGCCCGGCTGCCTCGCAGTCCGGGTGTTTACCTTTTCCGGGATGAAGAGGATAAGATTATCTATGTCGGAAAAGCGGTGGATCTGCGCCAGCGAGTGCGTTCATATTTTCAGAGCCCCGGCTCTCTTTCTCCGCGCGTAAGGCTGATGGCAGAAAAAATTATCGATCTTTCCTACATCATCACCGACTCGGAAGAAGAGGCTTTTATTCTGGAATCCAATCTCATTAAGGAACATTCGCCGCGTTATAATGTTCAGTTTAAGGATGACAAACACTATCCATATCTGTGCCTGACCATGGAAGAACCTTTTCCCAGGCTGATGGTCGCCCGCCGTCCTGACAATAACAAAGCAAGATATTTCGGGCCATACAGCAATGCCGGGGCAGTGCGCGAAACCATACGCCTGATTAAAAAAATCTTTCCTTTGCGCAGCTGCAAACAGTATCTGCGAGAAGGAGAAAGCAAGGGACGGCCCTGCCTTAACTGGCAGATTAAACGCTGCCTGGCTCCCTGTAAGGGAGATATTTCCACGAAAGAATACCTGGCTGTCGTGGAACAGGTCAGCCTCTTTCTGGAAGGACGGCAGCAGGCTTTATTGAAAAAGGTAGAGTCTGAAATGCGCGAGGCCTCAAAATCCCTGAATTTTGAAAAAGCAGCACGCCTGCGGGATCAGCTTTTTTCCCTGCAAAAGGTTATGGAACGGCAAAAAGCTGTTACCGGTGATTTCCGGGACAGGGACATCATCGCTCTGGTTCCCCGGACGTGGGGTTTTTCTGTGGGGATCTTTAAGGTGCGCGGCGGGAAGCTGCTCGGCGCAGAAAACTTCTTATCCCGCGATACGGAGGGTATGGAAACCGAAGTGGTGATGAAGGAGTTTATCCGGCATTTTTATTCCGGAGTATCGTTTATCCCCGGAGAACTTTTGCTTTCACATCTCCCGGCGGAGGCCGAACTATTGGAAGCCTGGCTGAGAAAGAAAAAAGGGGGCGGACGGGTGTTGATCAAAGTGCCCAAGCGGGGCGAGAAAAAAGCGCTCCTGGATTTGTTGAAAAAAAACGCCCTGCAATATGTCGAACAGGAAGAAAGAAATGCCTCGCGGGAAGCGCTCGTGCTGGAAGAAGTGGCCAGGGTTCTTGGTTTGCCGGCGCCTCCTGAAAGAATTGAGGGTTATGATATTTCGCATTTTGGCGGACGGGAAACAGTGGGCTCGATGGTGGTTTTTTCCAATGGGAAACCCTGGAAAGAGGGTTACAGGCGCTTTAAAATCAGGGAAGGCAAGGCCGCTGATGATTACGGGGCTTTATACGAGATGCTGGAACGCCGTTTTCAGAATGATAAACTGCCGCTGCCTTCTCTCGTGTTGATCGATGGTGGCCGGGGGCAGCTTTCTGTAGGGCAGAAGGTTCTTCGGGAACGCGGTCTGCCGGAGGTTCCTCTGACCGCGCTGGCCAAAGAAGAAGAGATGCTCTTTCTGCCCGGAGAAAGGACTCCGCTGCGCCTGCCTGCCTCCCATCCGGCTTTGAAGCTGCTTCAGCAGGTTCGCGATGAGGCGCACCGTTTTGCCCTTTCGCTGAGCCGGGATTTGAATATTAAGAGCAGCCTTGGTTCGTTTTTGGAAACTGTTCCCGGGGTGGGGCCGGCGCGGAGGAAAGCGCTGCTGGAGCATTTTAACGGGATGGAAGCGTTGAGGGATGCTTCTCTGGAGGAGATAAAAGCTGTTGCCGGTATCAGCGCCCCGGTGGCAGAAAGACTGTACCGAGGCCTGCATGTTTCTCCCGATGTGGCTCCGGAGGATTGAAGCGTGTTTTTGTCGTGAACCTGGGGTTTGGGCAGTGCCGTATTCGGTGATAGGGCTTTCCTCAGGCTCCGCTATCTTTGCCTGGCAGGTTAGCG
>CAYQQF010000149.1:0-4905 GCA_964419485.1 uncultured Dethiobacter sp. | reverse complement strand
TAAATCTCATCGGAGATGATATAAAACCGGTGTTTTAAAGCCAGAGAAGCAATATTTTCCAGTTCTTTCCGGGTATAAACATGACCGGTGGGATTTCCGGGAGTGTTTAAAAGAAAGGCTTTTGTCCGCGAAGTAATTGCTTCCTCCAGCTCGTGTGTCTGCGCTTTATAGTTATTTTCCCGCTTTGTTTCCAGAATTACCGGAATTCCGTCATTTAATTTTGCCAGCTCGGGATAGCTTACCCAGTATGGGGCGGGGATAATGACCTCGTCCCCCGGGTTTAAGATGGCGGAAAAAGCATTATGCAGGGAGTGTTTGGCTCCGTTGCTGACGACAATTTGCCCGGGTTGATAATCCAGGCCATTGTCTTTTTTAAGCTTTTCACAAATTGCCTTTTTGAGCTCCGGTATTCCGCTGGCCGGAGTATACCTCGTAAAACCTTCATCAATGGCCTTTTTGGCAGCTTCTCTGATATGTAGCGGGGTATCGAAATCAGGCTCGCCGGCACCGAATCCGATGACCTCTTCTCCTGCACTTTTTAATTCTTTAGCTCTGGCATCAATTGTCAGTGTAGGAGAAGGCGAAATTGTTAAAGCTTTTTGTGAAAGTGTCAGCATGGTCTTTAATCCTTTCCGGTAGTTTTTATTCTACAGCGGGAGATCACATATTTTGCTGTTCTTCCGAGCCTATGGCTAAATCTCGCTGCAGTTTTTTAGGACCTGTTTTTCCTGCAAAATTCCGTCATAAACCGGGCCAGAGTTTCGCAGCCTTCCAGGGGCATGGCATTGTAAATAGAGGCCCGGATACCGCCGACGGACCGGTGGCCTTTCAAACCGGTCATACCTTCTCTGGCGGTTTCTTCGAGGAATATCTTTTCCAGTTTCTCGTCGCAAAGGCGGAAAGTAACATTCATGGTAGAGCGGTCTTCTTTCCGGGCATGTCCCTGGTAAAAATTTTCGTTTTTATCGATTACATCATATAGTATTGACGCTTTTTTTTCGTTAAGGGCTTCTATGGCTTTAACGCCGCCTTGAGTCTTAATCCATTCCATGACAAGCTTGAGAATGTAGATAGGAAAACATGACGGGGTATTGTAAAGAGAGCCTGAATCAGCATAAATTTTGTAGCTTAAGATGTTGGTGATATTCTCCGGAACTTTTTTCAGCATACTTTTGCGAAGAACGACCGCGGTAACTCCGGCTGGGCCCAGGTTTTTCTGTGCCCCCGCATAAAAGAGAGAAAATTTGCTCAAATCTATCTCCCGCGATAAAATGTCACTGGACATATCCGCTACCAGGGGAGTACTCCCGCAGTCGGGGATGTACTTCCACTGTGTTCCATAAATCGTATTGTTTGTAGTCAAATGCACGTAAGCCGGATCCCGGCTGAAAGAGAGCTCCTCCTGGAGGGGAATGGAGCGGTATCCGGTGCTTTTTGTGCTGGCAGCCGTGTGGGTTTTGCCGAGGCGTGATGCTTCCTGCAGGGCTTTTTCAGCAAAACTTCCCGTTACGATATAGTCGGCAGTTTTATCGGAAGGAAGAAAATTATACGGTATCATCATAAACTGGAGACTGGCGCCTCCCTGTAAGAAAAGAACCTGATAATCGTCTTGCGGCAGACCTGCCAGTTCCAGAAAGGAAGCTTCTGCAGAGGTTACGACTTCTTCAAACTCTTTGGAACGGTGGCTGATTTCCATAATTGACATGCCTGTCCCCCTGTAATCCGTAAGCTCTTCACGGGCCTTTTCCAGGACAGGCAGAGGCAGGGTAGCCGGGCCCGGGTTAAAATTATATATTCTATGTACCATAGCAAAACCCCCTTGGTTTTATATGCTTCCTTTTTCAGGAGATAACTTAAAAAATGTACTATACTATTATACCTGATTCCGGGACAAATAAAAATAGAAAATTATTACCTCACCAATTGTATATATATAAAACAAACGGGGTGATGACGCAGAAATGAAATTAATTACGGATAGAATGCTGAAGGCTGGGGGCTAACATTGAGATAAGGATATTAAATTCTCGTCATTTTTTCATGCAGCTTTTTCAACCGGGAAATGACCTCACTTATTATTTCAACTGCCAGGCTCACTTCTTCCTGTCGAGTCTGGCTGGAGAAACTGAAGCGGATGGCCCCCTCCATCTCCGGTTTGCCGAGGCGCATAGCCTGCAGGACATGGCTTTTCCCTTTGTCGCTGGAGTGGCAGGCTGAACCGGTGGAGACGTAAATGCCTTTTTCCTCCAGTGCATGGACGATAATTTCTCCCTTTAACCCGGGGAAGGAAATATTGATGATATGCGGGGCGCTCTCTTCTTCGTTATCCCCTGGCCCGTTAATTTTGATCCACGGGTGTCGTCTTTCCAGAGAGGATATCAGCAGTTTTTTCATCTCGCCAAGCTGTGCCGCTTTTTCTTTCATATTCTCGAAACTTTGACGTGAGGCCAGTGCCATACCTGCGATTCCCGGTGTATTTTCCGTTCCCGGACGCAGCCCTTTTTCATGTCCCCCGCCAAGGAGAAGAGGTTCTATCATTACCCCTTCTTTTAAGTAAAGAGCGCCTACGCCTTTGGGGCCATGGAATTTATGGGCGCTGATGCTCAGTGCGTCTATTCCCTGAAGACCCGGAGGAAGGGGGACTTTCCCAAATGATTGCACCGCGTCTACATGAAAAATAAGTTCTGCTTTCTTTTTTTTGAGGAGGCTGGAGATTTCGGCGATCGGCTGCAGGGAACCCACCTCGTTATTGACATGCATAATACTGACCAGAGTAGTCTGTGGTTTCAAGGCTTGAAGAACGGTTTGCGGATCGATGAGCCCTCTGGAATCCGGCAGCAGATAAGTGACGTCAAAAACTTTTTTTTCCAGCAATTGAAAGGGTTCCAGGATAGAGGAATGTTCTATTGCGGTTGTGATAAGGTGGTTCCCCCTCCGGCGGTAGCGGCGGGCAATTCCCAGGACAGCCAGATTGTTGGACTCTGTTCCCCCGGAGGTAAAAATAATTTCGCTTTTCCGGACACCCAGCAGGTCGGCCATTACTTTTCGGGAAGCAGCAAGTATCCTTTCACCTTCTCTTCCCTTGCGGTGGAGAGACGAAGGATTGCCGAAAGATTGCCCGGCCACCCTGGACATTTCTTCCAGGACCCGGGAGTCTGTCTTGGTGGTGGCACTATTGTCGAGGTATATTTCTTGAGGCATTTTTATAACCTCCACCCACAATAATTCTGCTTCTAAAACTACTGATAAATGGTTTTCGTTTCTATATTGTCCAGGCAGGAAGCCAGCAATTCATCCAATGGAAGTTTTTCTTCTGCTTTTTCCAGGTTTTCCGCTTTTGGCCTGGTCACAGGATGTTTGGGCACGAAAAGTGTGCAGCAGTCTTCAAAGGGAAGGATGGAAAGAGGATAGGTATTGATTTTTTTGGAAATATGGACAATTTCTTCCTTGTCAAATCCGATCAGCGGTCTTAGAACAGGTATGGAGATAACTTTTTCGATGCTTACCAGATTTTCCAGGGTCTGACTGGCGACCTGTCCCAGGCTTTCTCCGGTAAAAAGGACTTCAATGTTCCTTTTTGCGGCCAGTTTTTCTGCTATGCGAAACATGGACCTGCGCATAAGCGTGATGGTCATCGGTTCCGGACAGTGAAGCCGGATTTGCGTTTGAATTTCCGTAAAGGGTGCCAGGTGGATCTTGATGCTTTCTCCGTAAGAAGCCAGGACCCGGCCCAGATCCATGACCTTATTGACCGCTGCTTCCCCTGTAAAGGGAGGACTGTAAAAATGCAAGGCTTCCAGGGTAATTCCCCGTTTCAGCGCCATATAGCCCGCAACAGGGCTGTCTATTCCCCCTGAGAGCAGCAGCAGCCCCTTTCCGGTGACTCCGACAGGCAACCCTCCCGGACCGGGAAATCTTTGGGCAAAAAGGTAAGCTTCCTGCTCCCGGATTTCAATCTGGATCAGGATTTCAGGGTTATGTACATCAACTTTAACATCCAGGCCGCTTTTCAGAATGAATTCTCCGACCAGGCTGTTTATTTGAGGGGAAGGATAAGGGAATCGTTTGTTTACCCTCCTGGTGTCGACCTTGAAGCTGCTCCCCGGCCGGTAGCTTTTTTGGAGTAGGATTAATGCTTCCGCAAAGATCTCCGGCAGTTCTGGCTTAACCGGATAGGCCGGGCTGACGGAAACAATCCCAAAAACCTTCTGGAGCTTTTCCCGGGCAGAAAAGAGTTTTTCTTCGGCAATTTGCAGGAAAAAACGTCCGCGCTGAAAGTTCAGCGTAAAAGGTTCCAGCCCGTAGAGAGCGGTTTTAATATTTTGGTATAATTTCTTTTCAAAAAAAGGCCTGTTTTTACCTTTCAGGGCAATTTCACCGTAGCGGATCAGCAGTACTGCGTTCATGAGTCTCTTTTCGGCTTTATTTCTGTACAGCCGGGAAGGATATTTGCTAGTCCCCTCCTTCCCGGGGATGATATCACCAGGTATTCAGAAAAAATGACCCCATTACTTAGTTGGTAAAGGGGCGGTCTTTTGCTCGATTATTTAGAAAAAGACGATTTTTTAGCGTATCCGTCTTTGGCGAATGTCTTCGGGCTAGGCCTGGACAACTTCTTTGACACCCGGGACTTCATCTTTAAGCAGGCGTTCGATTCCCCTCTTTAAAGTCATGGTAGCCATGGGGCACCCGCCGCAGGCTCCTGTCAATTTTACTTTTACGGTGCCGTCTTCGTCAACGCCGATAAAAACAACATCTCCGCCGTCAGCTTGCAGTGCCGGGCGAATTTTTTCCAGTGCTTTTTCTATCTGTTCTTTCATGGTTAAAAACCTCCTTTTTCCAGATTAACAAAGCTTACTCATTATATCATGATAACTTTTGTTTGTCATCTTCACTGTTCCTTCG
>CAYQQF010000148.1:0-4913 GCA_964419485.1 uncultured Dethiobacter sp. | reverse complement strand
CAGATTCGAACTTGGGAGATGCACCGCACAGCGGAATACGGGATCGCCGCTCACTGGAAATATAAAGAAAAGGTCAGGGATGACAACGAATTTGAGGAGAAACTTTCCTGGCTGCGGCAACTGCTCGAATGGCAGCAAGATCTTAAAGATGCCCATGAATTCATGGAACATCTCAAGATCGATCTTTTCTCCGATGAAGTCTTTGTTTTTACCCCCAGGGGTGATGTGATCGCTCTCCCTCGAGGTTCTGTTCCCCTTGATTTTGCCTACAGGATTCATACCGATATCGGAAACCAGTGTGTGGGAGTAAAAGTAAACGGACGGATTGTCCCTTTGGAGTATCAGTTAAAAACAGGGGATATTTTAGAAATTATTACCAGTAAACAGGGAACTCCCAGCCGGGACTGGTTGAAAATTGTCAAAAGCTCTCAAGCAAAAAGCAAGATCAGGGCCTGGTTCAAACGTGAACGGCGTGAGGAAAATATCTCCAAGGGCAAGGAGATTATGGAGAGGGAAATCCGCAAGCTTCAGCTGGAACCGCACCTCTTTTTAAAGGATCAGCTTTTAGAAGAGGTGGGCCGAAAATATAATCTTCTTTCCACAGAGGATGTCTATGCCGCGGTGGGATATGGCGGAGTATCTTCTCAGCAAATTATTACCAAATTAAGGGACGAATACGGGAAAAAATTCGGCGAGGAAAAGAAACTTCCTCCTGTGGAGATTAAACCCTGGAAGGGAGCTTCCAGTGCTTCCCGGGTTGTAAAGGTGGAGGGGATCGATAATCTTCTGGTGCGCTTTTCAAAATGCTGTAATCCTCTGCCGGGAGACGAGATCACGGGTTTTGTCACCCGGGGACGGGGAGTATCTATCCACCGTTCCGATTGCCCCAATGTGGCTTCTGCCCGGAATCAAAAAGAGAGATTTTTAAATGTGCGGTGGGAAGTAACGGACGCCTTTTTCTTTCCCGTAGAGATAGAGATTATTGCCATGGAACGGCCTAATCTTCTTACAGAAGTAATGTATGCGGTCAGTGAAAGCAAGATTAATATAACGGCGGTAAATGGACGGACAACAAAAGATAAAATGGTTGTTGTCAATCTTACCTTTGTTGTTAAAGACCTGGAACAACTGGAGTATATCATGAACAAAGTCAGGCGGGTAAAAGATGTTTATTCCGTCAGGCGACGTTCAGGGACAAATGCTTTGCCGGGAAAAAATAACTCCCGCTAGCCGGAACCGCCTTGAATTATTCCGGCTGCATAAATATGAATATCGTAAAAAGGTGGATGGTCCGGTGCGTGCTGTCGTGCAGAGGGCAGGAAAGTCAAGAGTAGAAGTTGGGGGAAAAGTTGTCGGGGAAATTTCGGCCGGTCTTGTTATTTTTGCCGGGATCGGAACAGAAGACGAAGAAAAAGACTGCCGCTATATTTCTGAAAAAATTGCCTCGCTGCGAATATTTGAAGATAAGAAAGGGAAAATGAATCTTTCCCTGCTGGACACCGGAGGAGAGGTATTATGTATTTCCCAGTTTACTTTGTACGGGGATTGTCGCAAAGGGCGTCGTCCAAACTTCTTTGCCGCGGCCAAGCCGGATAAAGCAAAGTATCTGTACGAACAGCTCTGTAAAATGCTGATGGAAAAGGGTTTAAAGGTGGAAACAGGAATTTTTCAGGCCATGATGAGAGTCCATGTGGAGAATGACGGCCCGGTAACAATATTGCTGGACAGCCGGAAGCTTTTTTAACCCCAACCGTTTATCGCTAAAAAGAATTGCTGGAGGAGACCAATGGAAATTTTTCTTGATTGCCTTCCATGTATGTTGAGACAGGTGCTTGAAGCTTCACGGATGGCAACTGAAAACCTTGAATTGCATGAAAAGATAATGGTGGATTCATTGAAAATTGTTGCTGAATATAAAAAATACAGATATTCACCGAATTTATGCAGGGAAATGCATCAGACCGTGAAGAAACACACAGGTGTTGCAGATCCTTACAAATCTATTAAAAAAAGAGATATAAAGGCGGCACAGGCAGTGTATCCGTTGCTAAGGCGGTTTTTGCAGGAAAAGGAGAACAGCCTTTATCGGGCATTGAAAATAGCAGCAACAGGAAATATTATTGATTCCGCATTATATAATAATTTAGATATTGAGAACTGTGTTGAAAATGAACTGGAAAAAGAGATTTCCATATGCGATATGGAAATTTTTGCAAAACAATTAAAGACAGCAAAGAGACTTTTGATTATCGGTGACAATGCCGGCGAGACGGTGTTTGACAAAATACTGGCAGAACACCTTAAAAGCTTCGAGATTATTTATGCAGTCAGAAATGAGCCGATCATAAACGATGCAACTGTTGAAGATGCTTATGCTTCCGGACTGGATAATTATACCACTATTGTTTCAACGGGCTGCGATGCTCCGGGTGCTGTTCTTGAGGAGTGCAGCAGAGAGTTTCTAGACATATTTAACAACGTGGATATTATCATCAGCAAAGGCCAGGGAAACTTTGAAGCGCTATCGGGCCAGAGAGGGAAAATATTTTTTTTGCTGAAGGCTAAATGTCCTGTGATAGCGAAAAAGCTTGGTGTTGCGGTAAACGATTATGTTTTTAGATTTAATGGTAATTTGTAAAGTTGTAGAGTGCTTTTTAAGATTTTAATATTTTTTTGGAACTCATAAAAAGTAAAAAAAAAAGGAAATATGGCCATATACCTCGAAAAAATAGCTTAGATAGGCCTTTTTCGCGGTAGTAATGGCCATTAATATTTTAGTATTAAGGAGCCTGACATGAACGCTTTACCGCTCTTTTTCTCCCTGCTTTTTTTCGTTGCCTTTGCCATTTGTTTCTTTTTTGGAGGCTATATTCTTTCCATTAACGTCGCAGAAAAGAAGAATCGCGTTTTCTTTATCCTTTGTCTGGCTTTATGTATATGGTCATTCGCCTTTTCCATCGCCAACTCGGCACCGGATTATGAGACGGCTTTGTTTTGGCGCCGGGTGGCCGCCTTTGGCTGGGGAAGCATGTACAGCATCCTGCTGCATTTTATTTTTATACTGACCGAAAAAAACCGGATATTAAAAAAAGTGTGGGCTTGTTTACTGCTCTATTTGCCGGCTGCTGTGATTGTCTTCGTTTTTTCCCTTTACGGTGACCTGGCTATCGGGCAGTATAACCTCATAAATACTTCAACAGGATGGATTAATATATCGGTAAACAATTTTTGGGATTGGTGCTTCAATATTTATTATGCCGGCTTTACTCTTGCCGGCGTGGGGCTGATCTGGCAATGGGGAAGAAGTGCGCTCGACAGAGAGAAAAAGAAACAGGCACACCTGCTGACGGCTTCTTTTGTAATTGCTCTTTTGGCGGGTTCTATGACCGATATTGTTGTGAATACATATCTGCCGGTCAATATTCCCCAACTGGCGCCTGTTATTATCCTCATACCCATTTCAGCCATTTTCTATGCCATTAAACGGTATGGATTTATGATACCCGATGAAATGAGCAAACCACCGCAAACAGGTGAGATTTTAAGCGAGACCACCCGCAAAAAATTCTATCAGTACCTGTCCCTCTCCTTTATCTTCGGCAGTATGCTGACTTTTGTATCCAGTTATTTTTTTCATCAGACCCAGCTTAACTCAGCGTTGTTTTTTAGCTTTTCACTAATTCTCTTTGGCATTGCTATCCAGTTAATTCAGCAGTTGAAAATAAAAGAGGAACATAAAGATACAATTTCTATTATTATCGTTGCCATATCGATTCCATTCATCGCCCTGAGCGTTATTGAATATGCCTGCATAACGGTATGGGCTGTGCCTTTTGCCTTTGTAATACTGTCGGTTGTGTTCAGCAAACGGCGAATGATCATTTTATTAACCATTTCCATTATTCTTACGCAGATAGTTATATGGCTCAAAACGCCGGATTTAAACGTCCAGATTAGAGGAGTCGACCATCTTGTCAGAATCGGCATTTTTGGGGTTGTTATCTGGCTGGCTTTTTATGTCAATCGCGTTTACATTGAGCGGTTGAAGGAAAATGAAGATCAAATTAGAAGCCAGAAAATAATTTCTCAGATTTCAACTGATTTTGTCACCGTAAGCGCAACAAACCTGGATGAAAAAATAAATCGGATGCTGCAAATGAGCGGGGAATACTATCAGGTGGAACGGGCTCTCCTGTTAATTATTGCACCGGGAAAAAAGAAACTGTCATACACCCATGAATGGTGTAACAAGGGCGTCGAAGCATTGTTTGGCGATGTTGAGGAGCTGCCTGTCGATACTTTTCCCTGGTGGGCCGAGCAAATAAAAAATAACGGCATTGTGCATATTTCTGAGGTGGACTTGCTTCCGCCGGAAGCCGGCGAAGAAAAAAATATTTTAAAAAAATACCGTCTTAAGTCACTGATTTCTGTTCCTGTTACCAACAAAGGGAGAGTGCTGGGGCTTTTATTATTCACCCCGCTACAATTTGCTGGGGATCGGCGGGATGGTCACTTGAATATGCTGACTATCCTGGCAAACCTGCTGGCGGATGCGCTGGCAAAGGTCGATGCCGAGAAAGAAATTAACTATATGGCGTATTATGACCCTTTGACGGGGCTCCCCAATCGTGCGCTGTTAAAGAATCGTTTGGGTCAGGCTATCCATCTGGCCGGGCGGACAGAAAAATTACTTGGTGTGCTCTTTTTAGATCTGGATTACTTTAAGTCCGTTAATGACACTATGGGGCACGAAGGCGGCGATGAGCTTCTCAAACAGGTCGCTCGAAAACTTTCCGGGTGTGTGAGAAAATATGATACCGTATCGCGTTTTGGCGGCGATGAGTTTCTGATCCTGCTTGTCCAGATCTCCCGGATAGAGAGCATACACAAGATTGCAGAAAAAATCATGAAAG